>NZ_PSWH01000012.1:0-91913 GCF_002932105.1 Rathayibacter sp. AY1C1
TCCCCCGCCCGGCTGCTCCGCGCCCCGGCGCGCCCCGACCCGGCGGACCCGGCATGGGCCAGCGCCCCGCCGGCTTCGGCCAGCGTCCCGGCGGACCCGGCGGCGGAGCAGGACGTCCCGGCGGTGCCGGTCGTCCGGCCGGCGGCGGCTTCCAGCGCCCCGGCGGCGCTCCCGGTGCCGGTGGCGGCTTCGCCCCGCGTCCCGGTGGCGGCGGCGGTCGCGGTCGCGGCCCCGGCGGTGGAACCGCAGGAGCCTTCGGTCGCGGTGGCGGCAAGAGCAAGGCCCGGAAGTCCAAGCGCACGAAGCGTCAGGAGTTCGAGCTCAGGGAGGCCCCGTCGCTCGGCGGCGTCAGCGTCCCCCGCGGCGACGGCAGGACGGTCATCCGTCTGCGCCGCGGCGCGTCGATCTCGGACTTCGCCGACAAGATCGAGGCCATGACCGGCGTGCCGGTGCCCCCCGGCAACCTGGTCACCGTCCTCTTCGCCCTCGGCGAGATGGCGACGGCCACCGAGTCGCTCGACGAGGCCACCTTCGAGGTGCTCGGCTCCGAGCTCGGCTTCAAGATCCAGGTCGTCTCCCCCGAGGACGAGGACAAGGAGCTCCTCGAGGGCTTCGGTCTCGACCTCGAGCAGGAGCTCGACGACGAGACGGACGAGGACCTCGAGATCCGTCCCCCCGTCGTCACCGTCATGGGTCACGTCGACCACGGAAAGACGCGCCTGCTCGACGCGATCCGCAACGCCAACGTCGTCGCCGGCGAGGCGGGCGGCATCACGCAGCACATCGGTGCGTACCAGGTCGTCGCGGAGCACGAGGGCATCGAGCGCCCGATCACCTTCATCGACACCCCGGGTCACGAGGCGTTCACCGCCATGCGAGCCCGCGGTGCCCAGGTCACGGACATCGCGATCCTCGTGGTCGCGGCGGACGACGGCATCATGCCGCAGACCATCGAGGCGCTGAACCACGCCCAGGCGGCCAACGTGCCGATCGTGGTCGCGGTGAACAAGGTGGACAAGCCCGACGCCAACCCGGCCAAGGTGCGCCAGCAGCTCACCGAGTTCGGGCTCGTCGCCGAGGAGTACGGCGGAGACGTCATGTTCGTCGACGTGTCGGCTCGCGCGGGCACCGGCATCCAGGACCTCCTGGACGCCGTGCTGCTCACCGCGGACGCCGGTCTCGACCTGCGCGCCAACCCCAACAAGGAGGCGCGCGGAGTCGCGATCGAGGCGAAGCTCGACAAGGGACGCGGTGCGGTCGCGACCGTGCTCATCCAGTCGGGAACGCTGCGCGTCGGAGACGCGATCGTCGCCGGAACGGCCTACGGCCGCGTCCGTGCGATGGCGGACGAGAACGGCAACGCCGTCCTCGAAGCCGTGCCGTCGCGTCCGGTGCAGGTGCAGGGACTCTCGTCCGTGCCCCGCGCCGGCGACACCTTCCTCGTCACCGAGGAGGACCGCACGGCCCGTCAGATCGCCGAGAAGCGCGAAGCCGCTCAGCGCAACGCCCTGCTGGCCAAGGCCCGCAAGCGCATCTCGCTCGAGGACTTCACCCGTGCTCTCGAGGAGGGCAAGGTCGAGTCGCTCAACCTCATCATCAAGGGCGACGTGTCCGGTGCCGTCGAGGCGCTGGAGGAGTCGCTCGTCAAGATCGAGGTCGACGACTCGGTGCAGCTGCGCATCATCCACCGCGGTGTCGGTGCGATCACGGAGTCGGACGTCAACCTCGCGACGATCGACAACGCGATCATCGTGGGCTTCAACGTCCGCCCCGACCCGAAGGCCCGCGAGCGCGCTGCTCGAGAAGGAGTGGACATCCGCTTCTACTCGGTCATCTACAACGCGATCGAAGAGGTCGAGAACTCGCTCACGGGCATGCTCAAGCCAGAGTTCGAGGAGGTCCAGTCCGGTGTCGCCGAGATCCGCGAGGTGTTCCGCTCCTCCAAGTTCGGCAACATCGCGGGTGTCATCGTCCGCTCCGGCACGATCACCCGCAACTCGAAGGCGCGCGTCATCCGTGACGGCGTCGTGGTCGGGGACAACCTGGCCATCGAGTCGCTGCGTCGCTTCAAGGACGACGTCACGGAGGTCCGTACGGACTACGAGGCCGGTATCGGACTCGGAAAGTACAACGACATCCAGATCGGCGACGAGATCGAGACGATCGAGATGAAGGAGAAGCCGCGAGGCTGATCCGCTCCACTGGAAGGCCCGGGTCCGCCCGGGCCTTCCGGCGTCTCACGGCGCTGTTCGTGCGGGATCGGGAGGGGACTCTCGTCCTCTCGCGCCCTGCGGGAGGAATCGGGGGCCGCCCGTGTCCCGGAGGTGCGCACCCTCCAGCGGGCGCTTCCGCACCCCCGGGTGCGGGAGACCGACCCCGATCAGGCGCTCCTGTCTCGGTGGGTGCGCCCGCTGAACGAGCAGCTCGCGAGCAGCGCGCCTGCGGGCGACGTCCGGCTCCCGATCCAGCACCTGAGCCTTCCCACCCCCCGGTCCCCGAGGATCAGGGGGGGGGCGGACCCGCACCCCCTCCGATCGCGGGCACGGGTGGGGTGCCTCCTCGCGGCTCCTGGCCGGGCCTGGCGGGCGGGCCGCAGGCCCGCGGGAGGGAGCCGCGAGGAGGCACCCCACCCGCGCCGTCGCAGACGCGCAGTCGAGGGGCATCACGCCCCAGAAGCAAGGCCCCCTCGGACGCGACCGGTCGTCCGGGCGGAGAGTGGTTGAATGGCGAGCTGAACGGTTCGCCGAGAGAGATGTGAGGACCAGCCATGGCAGATCCGGCCCGGGCGAGGAAGCTCGCCGAACGTATCCAGGTGATCGTCGCGAAGCGGCTCGAGCGCGGTCTCCGCGACCCGCGCCTCGGCTTCGTCACCATCACCGATGTCCAGGTGACCGGCGACCTGCAGCACGCCTCGGTGTTCTACACGGTCTACGGCACCGATGAGGAGCGCGCCGATTCGGCCGCGGCCCTCAAGGCCGCCACCGGAATGCTCCGCACCGAGGTGGGCAGGAACATCACGTCCCGGCTCACGCCGTCGCTCGAGTTCATCCTCGACGCGGTGCCCGAGAACGCGAAGCACATCGAGGATCTGCTCGCCGCCGCGCGCAGCCAGGACTCGCAGGTGCAGTCGCTCGCCGCTCAGGCGGACTACGCCGGCGACGCGGACCCCTATGTGAAGCCCCGCGAGGACGACGAGGACTAGGCGCCGAGCCCGAACACCGCGGAGCCCGTGGCGACGTCGACCGATTCCAGGACGACGACGACACGGGCTCCCGGCGTGAGCGGGGCCGGGACGTCGACGGTGATCTCCGGGTCGAGCAGCTGGACCGAGGAGCGGGTGCGCGCCGAGGAGACGACGATCCCGCTGAAGGAGGCTCCTTCGCGGCCGCGGAGGACGGCGGCCTCGACGATCGCGGTCGCCGCACGGGAGGCGGCTCCGGCCCGGCGGTCGCTCGCGGCGAGGAGCGGCGGGAGCAGGGGCAGCGCCTCGCGCAGCTGCGACGGGATCGTTCCGCCGCGGGACACCGCGAGGCAGACGGCGAGGCCGAACCGGTCGACCAGGCGCCGCAGCGGCGCGGTGACGTGCGCGTACGGCGCGGCGAGAGCCGCCTGCTCGGGATGCTCCGGCGGGGCGCCGTCGAAGGCGGTGTAGCCGGCGCCGCGGAACAGGCTCGCCGCGGCGTACATGATGGCGAGCTGGGCGGGGTCGGCGGTGTCGAGGCGGCGCAGGTAGGCGCCGTAGGCCTCCTCCTCGGGCCACGGGACGCCGAGCGCCGCGGCTCGGGAGCGGAAGGCCGCGACGGTGGCGGGGTCGGCCTCGGGCATGGTCCGGAGGATGCCCACCCCCGCGTCGAGCATCATCGTCGCCGCCGCCATACCGGTCAGCAGCGAGACCTGGGCGTTCCAGCCCTCGACGGCCAGGGGAGCGCGGCGCTCGACCCGGTAGCCGCCGTCGGCGGCGACGATCTCCTCCTCGGGCAGCGTCAGGCTCGCTCCTCCGCGCTCGGCCTCGCGCGCCAGGCGCTCGCGTCCGAACCAGGGGAGGAGGGCGAGGGAGGGGTGCGGATCGCCCGCGTCGACGCTGCGCTGCACGCCCTCGTAGTCGAGCCGGGCCACGCTGCGCACGAGCGCCCGCTCGAGGTGCACCGAGCGCGGCTCCGCCCGCTCGTCGAGGGTCAGCGTCCAGACCAGCGCTCGGCGCGTCTCGTCCGGCAGGAGCGACGCGGTCCCCTCGGAGAGGACCGCGGGGTGCAGCGGGACGCGGCCGTCCGGGAGGTAGTAGGTCTGGCCGCGGCGGCGCGTCTCGGCGTCGAGCGCTCCGCCGGTGCGGACGACCGCGGGCACGTCCGCGATGGCGTAGCGGAGGACGACGCCCTCCGACGTGCGCTCCAGGTGGAGGGCCTGGTCCAGGTCGAGCGAGCCGGGCGGGTCGATCGTCACGAAGGGGAGGTCCGTCCGGTCGACGCGGTCCTCGTCGTCCGCTCCGGCGTCCGCGTGCTCGGCCTCGGCCAGCGCGGCCGGCGGGAACGGGCCGGGCAGGTCGTTCTCGACGCGGACCGCGGCGAGGGCGCGCTGGACGTCCTGGGCGAGGTCGACGTCGAGGGCGCGCTCGACGGCGGCGTCGGGGCGGGGGAGGCGGAGGCGGCGACCGGTCACGGCGCCGACCCTACCCGCCTCCTCCGACGCGGACGGCGGTCGACGGGCCCTCAGGAGCCGGGGAGGAGGTAGCCGTCCTCCGGGCCGCCCGTCGCCAGACCGTCGGCGAGGAGCCCGGCCAGGGCGCGACCGCGCTGGTCGGCGTCCGGCCAGAGAGACTCCACCTCGGCCGCGGTGACCGGGCCGTGCGCGGCGCGCAGCTCGGCGAGGATGAGGCCGCGGACCTGGCGGTCCGAGCCCTCGAACCGCTTCTGCTTCGCCTTCACGGGCCCGGTGTGCTCGGGGTACCCCTCCGCCCGCCAGCGGCAGAGGTCGCGGATCGGGCACTCGTCGCAGCGCGGAGCGCGGGCGGTGCAGACGACCGCCCCCAGCTCCATCGCGCCCGCGTTGAAGGCCGCCGCCTCGGAGAGCGACTCGGGCAGCAGCGCCGACATCGCGGCGAGGTCGGCCCTCGCGCGGGGCGGACCGGGCTCCGCCGCTCCGTCGACCGCGCGCGCGAGGACCCGGCGGACGTTGGTGTCGACCACGGGGTGCCGCCTCCCGTAGGCGAACACGGCGATGGCGCGGGCGGTGTAGTCGCCGATGCCGGGCAGCGCGAGGAGGGTCTCGACGTCGTCGGGGACCACGTCGCCGTGCTCCTCGGCGATCGCCACGGCGCAGGCGTGCAGGCGCAGGGCCCGCCGCGGGTAGCCCAGGGACTGCCAGGCGCGCACCGCCTCGCCGGGCGGGACGGCGGCGAGCGCGGAGGGTGTCGGCCAGCGCTCCAGCCACTCCGCCAGACGCGGGACGACGCGGACCACCGGGGTCTGCTGCAGCATGAACTCGCTGACGAGCGTGCCCCAGGCGGGGAACCCCTCTCGGCGCCACGGCAGGTCGCGGGCGCTCGCGCGGAACCAGGCGGTGATCGCGTCGGCGAGAGGGTCGGATGGCATCAGCCCACACTAGGCGGCGGCGCGTATCGTGGGCGGATGACCAGGTGGGCTCCGCAGAAGGCCGATGTGCTCGACGCTCTCGCGGCGGAGGTGCTGCACAACTACGGGCGCGGACGGGTCAAGGTCGGGATCGACGGCGACGACCCCGCGGTGAGCGCGGCGTTCGCGCTCGACCTCGCGGAGGCGCTCCGCCGGGCCGGCAAGGACGCGATCGTCGCGCACCTCACCGACTTCCGACGTCCCCGCGCCGATCGGGACGACCCCGCCGTGCCCGAGGAGCAGCGCTCCTACGCGGCCGGGTACGACTACGAGCTCCTGCGCCGCGTGCTGCTCGATCCGTTCACCCTCGGCGGCAGCACCGGGTTCGTGCTCGCGGGCTTCGATGCGGTGCGCGACGAGGCGCGGCAGGCGCGCTGGCGGACCGCCGGCCGCGACGCGGTGCTGCTCGTCGACGGCGAGTTCGCCCTCCGGCCGGAGCTGCGCGGCGCGTGGAGCACCAGCATCCGCCTCGACACGCAGGAGCCGCCGGTGGACGCGGCGTACCGCGCCACGACGGATCCGCGCCGGCTGGCGGGGATCCTCGTCGACATCCGCGATCCGGAGCAGCCCCGGCGCCTCTTCGCCGACTCCTGCTGAGCCTCGGGACGGAGGCCGCCGCCGCGGGCGGCGTCGGTCCGACAGGGCCGCGGGCTCAGACCAGGGCGGCGCGGCGCACGACCTCAGCCGGCGGCACGAAGGCGCCCGCCCGCTCGACCTCGTGCACCAGGTCGACCAGCAGCTGGTTGACCGGTGCCTCGCGCCCGCCGCGGTGAGCGGTGCGGACCACGGCCCCGGCCAGGTGGTCGATCTCGCTCGGCACTCCGCGGCGGACGCTCTGCAGCGTCGACCCGGGGTTCGGCACCTCGCCCATCCGCGCGGCCATCCGGCGGGGGAGCAGCTCGACCAGGGGCAGGGGAGCGGCGGCCAGGGCGCGGACGGACGCGTTCGAGAGTCCCTGCAGCGAGCCGAAGCGGACGCCCGACGCGAGGCCCGTCCGGGCGGCCTCGCGCATCGACCGGGCGAGGACGCGCCGCAGCCCCGGATCGACGATCGTCTCCTGGACCGAGAGCCCGGTGATCGCGGGCAGGGCGTTGACCTCGTTGATCAGCAGCTTCGTCCACTGCGCTCCGGTGAAGTCGTCGGTGACGGCGGTGGGGACCGCCTCGCCGAGCACGGCGGCGGCACGGCGCACGTCGTCGTCGGCCGGGCGGCCGGGGACGCCGAGCGTGGTCGTGGCAGGAGCCGTGACGGTGACGCGGCCGGGTTCGAGGTGGCTCGCGGCGAAGAGGGCGAGAGCACCCACGAGCCGGGCGTCGCGCACCTGCCGGGCCGCCGCGGTGAGTCCGTCCAGTCCGTTCTGGACGACGACGACGAGAGTGCCGTCGACCGTGCGGCGGTTGGTGCGCAGCGCGTCCTCGGCGTCCTGCGCTTTCGTGCAGACGAAGGCGAGATCGGGCACGAGGTCGAGGGACTCGCCGCAGCGGACCCAGGCGGTGTGCTCGCCCCACGCCCCGTCGAGCCGGATCCCCGACCGGCGGATCGCGGTGAGGTGGTCGCCTCGGGCGGTGACCTCGACGTCGTGCCCGGCGCGGTCGAGAAGGGCGGCGATGGTGCCGCCGACGGCGCCTGCTCCGAGTACTGCGATCCTCATCCGGACAGCCTAGGACGGGCGGGCGAGGGCTCCGGCTCCACCCCGGGGGTACTCCCGATCCGTCCGTGTATCCTCGCACCCGTGCTCGAGACCCCCGCCCCGGCTCCGAACGGGATCCTCCTGCTGGACAAGCCCGGCGGCATCACCAGCCACGACCTCGTCTCGCGGACCCGCCGCCGCGCGGGGACCCGCAAGGTCGGCCACGCGGGGACGCTCGATCCGATGGCGACCGGGCTGATGATCCTCGGTCTCGGCCCCTCGACGCGCCTGCTCACCTACCTCGTCGGCCTCGACAAGCAGTACGAGGCGACGATCCGGCTGGGCTCCTCCACCACCACCGACGACCAGGAGGGCGAGGTGCTCGCCTCGGCGGAGCCCGCCCTCGTCGCGGCCCTCGCCCCGGAGTCGGTGTCCGACGCGATCGCGGCCCTCACCGGAGCGATCGAGCAGGTCCCGAGCACGGTCAGCGCGATCAAGGTGGACGGCCGCCGCGCCTACGCCCGCGCCCGCGACGGCGAGGAGGTCGTGCTCGCCTCCCGCCCCGTGACCGTCTCGGAGTTCGCCGTCCTGGCGAGCCGCCCGGTCGAGGGGTTCCTCGACCTGGACGTGCGCGTCACCTGCTCCTCCGGCACCTACATCCGCGCGCTCGCCCGCGACCTGGGCGCGTCCCTCGGAGTCGGCGGCCACCTGACCGCGCTGCGGCGCACCGCGGTCGGCCCCTTCTCCGTGGCGCAGGCCGGCGAGATCGACGAGCTCGACGTCCCCGCCGCGCTCCTGCCGCCGACGCTGGTGGCGGGCGAGCTGTTCCCCCTGCTGCGCCTCGACGCCCAGGAGGCGGGCGATCTCGCGAACGGCAAGCGCATCCCGGCCCCGGAGGCGGTGGCGGGCGCGAAGGGCCTCCTCGCCGCGGTCGGCCCGGGGGAGCGGCTGATCGGCCTCGCCGAGCGGCGCGGCACCCAGCTCAAGAGCGTCGTCAACTTCCCGACCGAGGACCTGCGGACGGCCGCCTCGTGATCGAGTGGTTCACGATCCTCCAGGTGGGGATCGCCGTCGCGGCCGGCCTGCTCTGCCTCGTGCTCGGGCTGCTCGCCCGCCGTCCCTCGGACGTCTCGGTCGGCGCGACGGCGATCGTCGAGCTGCTGCTGATCGTCCAGCTGGCGGTCGCGATCGTGTCGCCGCTGGTCGGCAACCGCCCGTCGGGGAGCCTGCCGGAGTACTACATCTACCTGATCTCGGCGCTGCTCCTGCCGCTCGCGGCCGGGTTCTGGGCGCTCATCGAGCGGAGCCGCTGGAGCACCGTGATCCTGGGCGTCGCCTGCCTCTCGATCGCGGTCATGGTCTACCGGATGCACCAGATCTGGTTCTTCCAGAGCGCCTGATCGGGCCCGCCACCGGGCCCGGCCCGGCGAGCGCCTAGCATGGACGTGCGATGTCGAAACCAGCCAGCGATGCGTCCGGACGGGCCGCTCACGACCCCTCAGTCCCCTCGGCCCCCGGGAGCGGCGAGCCGACCCGTTCCGCCCGCTCGCGCGGGATCGGCAGCCTCCTGGTCGTGGTCTACGGGATCCTCGCGCTCGCCGCGACGGGGCGCTCCGTCTTCCAGATCATCGACCGGTTCGACGAGGCGCCGCTGGCGTTCTCGCTCTCGGCGCTCTCGGCCGTCGTGTACATCGTCGCGACGGTCGCCCTGATCGTCCCGGGCCGCGCCTGGCAGCGCGTCGCGTGGGTGACGATCACCTTCGAGCTGGTGGGCGTGCTCGTGGTCGGCGCGCTCAGCCTCCTCGCTCCGCAGCTCCTCGGGCTCGCGAGCGCCGACCCGTTCGGGCGCCAGTCGACGGTGTGGGCGGCCTTCGGCGCCGGCTACCTGCTCATCCCGCTCGTCCTGCCCGTGCTCGGCCTCTGGTGGCTCCGCGTGCAGGGGCGGCGCACGCCCCGGGCGGCCGCCTGATGCGCGTCGAGACCCGCCCCGGCGACCTGGCCGGGATCGGACCCTCCGCCGTCACGATCGGCAAGTTCGACGGCGTCCACTCCGGGCACCGGGCCGTCATCGGCCGGCTGCACGAGCGGGCCCGCGAGCAGGGGCTCGCCGCCGTCGTCGTCACCTTCGACCGCAATCCGCTCAGCGTGATCGCGCCGGAGAAGTGCCCGCCCGTCCTGGTCGGCAACGAGCAGAAGCTCGAGCTCCTCGCGGGGACCGGCGTGGACGCGACGCTGCTGCTCACCTTCGACGAGGCGTTCCGGGCGCTCTCACCCGAGCAGTTCGTCGAGCAGGTGCTGGTGGAGGCGCTCGAGGCCCGTGTGGTCCTCGTCGGCTCCGACTTCCGCTTCGGCGCCCGGGGAGCGGGCGACGTCGACCTGCTGCACGTGCTCGGCGGGCAGCACGGATTCGAGGTGGAGCTGATCGACGACGTGCGGCCCGAGGACGGCCGCCGCGTCTCCTCCACCTGGATCCGCGAGCTGCTGGCCGAGGGCGATGTGGAGCACGCGACGCGCCTGCTCGGGCACGAGCCCGTCGTCCGCGGCGTGGTCGTGCACGGAGCGAAGCGCGGCCGCGAGCTGGGCTTCCCGACCGCGAACCTCTCGCCGGAGTCGCAGGGCCTGATCCCGGCCGACGGCGTCTACGCGGGCCGGCTCACCACCGACGGCGTCACGCATCCCGCCGCGATCTCGGTCGGCAGCAACCCGACCTTCGTCGGAGTGCCGCCCAAGCAGGTCGAGGCGTATGTGCTCGATCAGACGCTCGACACCCTCGACCTCTACGACCGCGTGGTCGACGTGGCGTTCGTCGGCCGGATCCGCGGCCAGGTCGCCTACGAGGGCGTCGAGCCCCTCATCCGCCAGATGAACCACGACGTGGTGCAGGTCCGCGAGGTCCTCGGCATCGACTGAGCGGGATGCCGGGCGCCGCCTAGCAGGGGCCGCGGGCCCGCACCAGCGGGAGAGGTCCCGGGGCCATCGGCGTACCGTGGCCGCATGAGCGAAACCCCCTCCGACTCGGCGCGCCCCCTCGCGCTCGTCACCGGCGCGACCGGCTACATCGGCGGCCGGCTGACGCCGCGCCTCCTCGAGGCGGGCTTCCGGGTGCGCGTCCTGGTGCGCGACCCGCGCAAGCTGGTCGACGTGCCGTGGGCGGAGGAGGTCGAGGTCGCCCAGGGCGATCTCGGCGATCCGGAGTCGCTGGAGGCCGCGGTCGAGGGCGTCGACGTCCTCTACTACCTCGTCCACTCGATGGGCTCGGGCAACGACCACGCCCACTTCGAGGAGGTCGAGAGCCGCGCCGCGCAGAACGTCGCCACGGCCGCGAGGTCGGCCGGCGTCGGCCGCATCGTCTACCTCGGCGGCCTGCACCCCGAGGGCCAGGAGCTCTCGAAGCACCTCCGCTCGCGCGCTGAGGTGGGCCGGATCCTGATGGAGTCGGGAGTGCCGACGATCGCCCTGCAGGCGGGCGTGATCATCGGCTCCGGGTCGACCTCGTTCGAGATGGTGCGCCACCTCACCGACGTGCTGCCGTACATGCCCGCGCCGCAGTGGGTGCGCAACTTCATCCAGCCGATCGCCGTGCGCGACGTGCTGCACTACCTGATCGGCTCCGCGTCGCTCGAGGACGCCACGCTCAACCGCACCTTCGACATCGGCGGGCCCGACGTGCTCCGCTACGGCCAGATGATGAACGGCTACGCGGTCGAGGCCGGACTCCCGCAGCGGCCGATCGCGTCCCTGCCGGTGTTCACCCCGTGGCTGGCCTCGCAGTGGGTCAACCTGGTCACGCCGATCCCGCGCTCGCTCGCGGTGCCCATCATCGCCTCGCTGCAGTACGACTGCGTCGTGCACGAGCAGGACATCCGCGCGCTCATCCCCGACCCCGAGGGCGGGCTGACCTCCTACCGCCGCGCCGTCCGGCTCGCGCTGGGAAAGATGCAGGCGGGCGAGATCGAGACGAGCTGGCAGAACGCGGAGGTCGTCGGCGCTCCCAGCGATCCGCTGCCGAGCGACCCGGAGTGGGCCGGCCACACGGTCTACGTGGACCTCAAGGAGCGCCGCACCCAGGCCGACCCGGCCAAGCTCTGGCGCGTCATCGAGGGCATCGGCGGCACCAACGGCTGGTACTCCTTCCCGCTCGCGTGGGTGATCCGCGGCTGGATGGACCGCCTCGTCGGGGGAGTGGGCCTGCAGCGCGGGCGCCGCGACTCCGCGCGCCTGCACGCCGGCGACGCCCTCGACTTCTGGCGCGTCGAGGAGATCGAGCGGCCGAAGCTCCTGCGCCTGCGCGCCGAGATGAAGGTGCCCGGCGGGGCCTGGCTCGAGATGCGCGCCGAGCCCTCCGGAGACGGCGGCTCGGTCTACACGCAGCGCGCGGTGTTCTTCCCGCAGGGCCTCGCGGGCAGGCTCTACTGGTTCGCGATCCTGCCCTTCCACGGCATCATCTTCAACGGCATGGCCAACCGCATCACGGCCACCGCGGCCGACCTGCCGGACTCCGGCGACGAGCGCTCCCCTGGCGGGCGCCGGGTGCAGCGGTGACAATGGAGGGGTCCGGCGGCGGCGAGGCCGCCCGGGACGCCGACGAGAGGAGCACGATGAGCGAACGGTCGAGTACGGACGCGGGGCGCGGACTCCAGCTGGGGAAGGTCCTCTTCATCGGGGACAGCATCATCCAGGCGGGAGCCTGGGGCGAGTGGCTGACGGAGTCGACGGTCGTCGACGAGGGAGTCGGAGGGGCCACCACGGCGGACGTCGTCGCGCGGCTCGCCGAGCTGGTCGCGCAGGAGCCGGACACGGTGGTGCTGCTGATCGGCACCAACGACCTCGCCTGGCACCGCACGACGGAGCACGTCGTGCGCAACATCGAGACGATCGTCGCGACGTTCCGGCGCGACCTCCCGGACGTGCGCATCCTGGTGACCTCGGTCCTGCCGCGCGGACACGAGTTCGCGCCGCAGATCCGCGAGATCAACCGCCACCTGTGGCAGTTCGCGCCCACGGCGCACGCGGGCTACCTCGACCTGTGGCCGGTGCTCGCGGGCGAGGACGGCGGACTGCTCGAGCAGTACTCGCCGGACGGCCTGCACCTCAACGAGGACGGCTACCGCGCCTGGCGCGAGGCACTGGGCCCGGCGCTCGAGGCGGTCGTGCGGATGCCTCCGCGGACCCGCCCGATCACGCTGCCCTACGACGAGTTCGCGCGGCCGAAGACGGCCTAGCGCAGCACCGTGGAGGGGGAGTCGACCGCAGGGTCGGCTCCCCCTCCGTCATTCCGCGGCCAGGGCGGCCTCGAAGGCCGCGAGGGCGTCCGCGGAGAAGAGGACGAACCGGACCTCGTCGAGTGCGCCGTCCGCGGTCGCCTCGCGGACCGTCTCCACCGCGATGCGCGCCGCGTCGTCCATCGGCCAGCCGTAGACGCCCGCCGAGACGGCCGGGAAGGCGAGCGTCCGCGCACCGAGACCGACGGCGGTGCGCACAGACTCGCGGTAGGCCGAGGCGAGGACGGCGCTGCGGTCCTCCGACCGCGAGTGGACGGGACCGACGGTGTGCACGACCCAGCGGGCGGGGAGGCGGCCGGCGGTCGTGGCGACCGCGGAGCCGGCGGGCAGGCCGTCCGGCAGCTCGGTCCCGCGGAGCCGGCGGCACTCGGCGAGGATCTCCGGTCCGCCCGCGCGGTGGATCGCGCCGTCGACGCCGCCGCCGCCGAGGAGCGACGAGTTCGCCGCGTTCACGATCGCGTCGACGTGCTCGCGGGTGAGGTCGCCGCGCACGGCTCTCAGGGTGGTCACGACTCCTCCTCCAGGCTTCGTCCGAGGGCAGCGATCGCCGCAGGTCCCACGCGGCAGCAGCCGCCGATCAGATCCGCTCCCGCGGCGCGCCAGGAGGCGACCAGCGCGGGGTCGAAGGCCGCGTCGCCTGCCCAGCGACGCTCGACGGCGTCCCACTCCTCGCCGCTGTTCGGGTACACGACGACCAGCTTGCCGGTGACGGAGCGGGCGATGCGGACCGCCTCGGCGACGTCGCCGGGCGGGCAGCAGTTCACTCCCACGCCGACCACCTCCTCGGAGGCGGCGGCGACGGCGAACGCCTCGGCCAGGGGCTCGCCGGCCGCGGTGCGGCCCGAACGGCCGCTCACGCAGATCCAGGCGGGGACCGAGGAGCCCGCGAGGGCCTCCACGACGGCCCGCACCTCCCGCACCGACGGGATGGTCTCGACGGCGAGCAGGTCGGGCCCGGCCGCGGCCAGGGCCTCCAGGCGCGGCCGGTGCCAGGCGGCGAGCTCGCCGACGGTGAGGCCGTCGTCTCCGCGGTACTCGGAGCCGTCGCCGAGGCTCGCACCGAAAGGGCCGACGGAGGCGGCGACCCAGCCGCTCTGCGCGCGCCGGGCCAGGTCGACGCTCTCCCGGAGGGCGCGCTCGGCGAGGCCCGGGGCCAGCCCCGCGGCTGCGAATCCGCTCGCGGACACCTGGTAGCTCGCGGTCACCGCGATCCGGGCGCCCGCCTCGGCGAAGGCGCGGTGCGCGGCGACGACCCGGCCGGGCTCCTCCAGCAGGACCCGGGCGCTCCAGAGCGAGGAGTCCACCGCGGCGCCCTGCGCCTCCAGCTCCGTGCCCAGGCCCCCGTCGAGCAGCAGCGGGCGCACCCGCGCCGCGGCGACGAGGCCGGCGGTCACGAGCGGTTGTTGGAGAGCTCGAAGATCTTCACGAGCTCGGCGATGGCCGCCTCGCGGGCGTCTCCGCCCTCCTCGAACATCGCGGTGATGTGCGTGCGGAGGTGGTTCTCGACGATGAGCTTGTTGAGCGAGCCGAGCGACTTCTGGATCGCGAGGGACTGCGTGACGATGTCGACGCAGTAGTCCTCGTTCTCGATCATCCGCTCGAGGCCGCGCATCTGGCCGCCCAGGATCCGGGCACGGTGCAGCGAGCGCTTCTTGAGGTCCTCGATCACTCCTCCAGCCTACGCGCCGCGGGCGGTACCCGGGCGGGGTATGCGCGCGCCTACGATCGAGGGGTGAGCACCCGCAAGCCGTCCCGCGCGACCGCCGCCCGCTACCCCTCGCGCGACCGCGCCCGCATGGCGCTCGCGCCCGGGATCCTCGGCGCGATCGTGCTGCTGGCCGGGCTCGCCCTCGTCGGCTCCGATGCCTACGACTTCATCCGCTACCCGGTCGCGATCCTCGCGGCGGTCATCGGCTGGTTCGCGATCCAGGCGCGCGCACTCCTCTGGCTGATCGGGCTCGTCCCGGTGCTCGTGCTGTGGAACCCGGTGCTGCCGTTCGCGTTCCCGGACGCGATCTGGTCCTCGCTGAGCCTCGCCGCGGTCGGCGTCTTCGTGGCGGCGGGCCTCGTCATCCGCGTCCCGACCCCGGAATGACGACGAGCGCGACCGTCCGCGCGTCTGAGCGCCGACCGGACCGCCCCGAGGAGTAGACTGGCGCCGCACCCGCACGCCGGGGATGCTGCGACCGGGTCCCAGACCCGTTGCTCGGAGCTCTCGACGGCCACCGGATGCACCGACGCCCGACGCCTCCCCGGAGGCGATCCGGCGGATGCACGGCGACGGCAGCGCGCGGGAACCCTTCCTCCGCCCCCCGTCACACATCGAGGAGGAGCATGGCTCGCAGCGGCCAGCGTCAGTCCGGTCAGACGCGACGAGCGTCGAACGCCGCCGGGAGCCGACCCCGATCGCGTTCGCGCGGCGTGGACAACGCGGGGATCATCCCGATCCTCGCCCGCCGCGTCCGCGAGGTGGAGGCGAAGGCCCAGACCGGCAAGGTCGGGCCGACCAACCGGACGAAGTTCCTGGTTATCGCCCTCCTGATGCGCGAGGAGCGCAAGCGGGTCAAGGTCGATCCCTCGCTCAGCGACGCGCAGCGCGCCGAGGAGATGAAGCGCCTCGACGGCATCGCCACGATCCTGGCCAAGACGGCCGCCCGCGACACCAGCCTGATCGCGCTGCTCGAATCGGAGGCCGGCGTCACGGCGGCCGCGCAGAAGCTCCGCCGCGACTGGCTGCTCGAGGCGGGCGCGGAGCTCAGCCCCGACGAGCTGCTCATCGTGACCGAGCCGGAGCCCAAGCCCGAGGTGCCGGTCAACCAGGTCGTGCCGCAGTCGGTGCGCGCCCGCCAGCTGGCGAACCCCTTCCTCCCGCCGGACTTCTCGATCGCCGAGGCCTCGGCTCCGGCGCCGCGCCGCAGGCTCGACGACTGGGAGCTGCTCGGGCCGCTCTTCAAGGCGTTCGAGTACGGAGCGGGCGGACGGGCCGCGAGCATGGAGCTCCCGGAGCCGCCGAAGCTCGACCGGGTCTCGCCGCGCGGCCGCGAGCTGATGCCGCACCAGGCGCGCTTCATCGAGAGCGCCCGCGAGGGGCACCGCAGCTTCCTGCTCGCCGACGAGCCGGGTCTGGGCAAGACCGCGCAGAGCCTCCTGGCCGCCTCGGTGGTCGGGGCGTACCCGCTGCTCGCGGTGGTGCCGAACGTGGTCAAGATGAACTGGGCGCGCGAGGTCGAGCACTGGACGCCGCAGCGGCGCGCCACGGTCATCCACGGAGACGGCGGCACGCTCGACGCGTTCGCCGACGTGGTCATCGTCAACTACGACATCCTCGACCGGCACATCGGCTGGCTCGGGAGCCTGGGCTTCCGCGGCATGGTCGTCGACGAGGCGCACTTCATCAAGAACCTCCGCTCGCAGCGCTCGCAGAGCGTGCTCGCGCTGGCGTCGAGGATCCGCGAGACCACTCCGGGGCACGATCCGCTGATGATCGCGCTGACCGGCACCCCGCTGATCAACGACGTCGACGACTTCCGCGCCATCTGGCGCTTCCTCGGCTGGATCGACGAGACCAAGCCGGGACCGGAGCTGATGGGCCGCCTCGAGGAGACGGGCCTCACCCCCGCCGACACAGGCTTCTACCCGGAGGCGCGCGAGGCCGTGATCGACCTCGGCATCGTCCGGCGCAAGAAGATCGACGTCGCCGCCGACCTGCCGTCGAAGCGGATCGTCGATCTGCCCGTCGAGCTGGACGACGACCTCGGCCGCTCCATCCAGAAGGCCGAGCGCGAGCTCGGCGCCCGCATGCTGCAGCGCTTCAGGGCGGTCACCTCCTCGATCACGCACGAGCTCGACGACGACGAGCGCGAGCGGTTCATCCGCATCGTGGCGCAGAGCGAGCTCGAGGAGTCGAAGTCGGCCAAGACCGGCGAGAACGTCTTCACCATGGTGCGCCGGATCGGCCAGGCCAAGGCGGCGCTGGCCGCCGACTACGCCTCGCAGCTGGCCCGCTCGGTGGGCAAGGTCGTCTTCTTCGCGAAGCACATCGACGTGATGGACCAGGCGGAGGACACCTTCGAGAAGCGCGAGCTGACGTCCGTCTCCATCCGCGGCGACCAGACCGCGGCGTTCCGCCAGACGCAGATCGACGCCTTCAACGAGGACCCGGACGTCTCTGTCGCCGTCTGCTCGCTCACCGCGGCGGGAGTCGGCGTGAACCTGCAGGCGTCCTCCAACGTGGTGCTCGCCGAGCTGTCGTGGACCTCGGCCGAGCAGACGCAGGCGATCGACCGCGTGCACCGCATCGGCCAGGAGGAGCCGGTGACGGCGTGGAGGATCATCGCGGCGCACACGATCGACGCGAAGATCGCGGAGCTCATCGACGCCAAGGCCGGTCTCGCCGCCCGGGCGCTCGACGGCGCGGACGCCGAGACGGCCTCGGCCGACACGGTGCAGCTGGACGCCCTCATGCACGTCCTGCGCGAGGCGATCGGCTGAGCGCACCCGGCCGGGCCGGCTGAGCGCACCCGGCCGGGCCGGCTGAGAGCTCAGCCGGTCCGGGCGAGCGGTGCGGCGAAGAAGTCCTTCTCGAACGAACTCGACCGCAGGAACGCGTCCCTCATCGCGGCGCGCTCCCTCGGTGAGGCGTCGCGGGCGGCCTGCTCCGTGAACTCGATCGCCCGCTCGGTGGCCGTCGCGAAGACCGGGTCGCCGTAGGTGAGCAGCCAGTCCGCGTAGGGGTGCTCGGGGTGCCCGGAGGCGGCGAGGCGCGACCCGACGTCGGCGTAGAGCCAGAAGCAGGGGAGCAGGGCGGCGACGATCTCGCCGTAGCCGCCGCCCGCGGCGACCGCGAGCAGGTGGTCGGTGTAGCCGCGGGTCACGGGCGCGGGAGCCGCGTCCCGGGTCCCGAGCCGGTCGCGGTGCAGCTGCGCCTCCGCCGCGAGGGCGGACGCCGAGCCCTCGGCCCAGAAGACCTGCTCGGCGGTGGTCGGCGCGCGCTGCGCCGCCACGGCCAGGACGCGGGCGTACTCGGTGAGGTAGAGAGCGTCCTGCTCGAGGTACCACTCGAAGTCCTCCCGCCCGAGGGAGCCGTCGCCGAGGGCCCGCACGAACGGGAGCGCGTCGATCTCGTCGCGGAGGGTCCGCGTCCGCTCCCAGACGTCCGCGCAGAACGCCGGAGGACGTTGCCGGTGGAAGTGGTCGATCGGGCCGTTGCCGGAGCCGACCTCGAGAGCATCGGCGGCGCGCAGGGCGCCGGTCAGCCACTCCTTGGCCTCCGTCAGCGCCTCGACCAGGGCGTCGGAGGAGGCGTCGCGCCCGGCCAGGAGCGTCGCCATCGCGGACGAGAGCGAGCACCCGGTGCCGTGCGTGTTCGAGGTGGCGACGCGCTCGCCGGGGACCTCGCGCACGAGGCCGTCGGGGGTGACGATCGCGTCCGGGGTGGCGGGGCCGTCGAGGTGGCCGCCCTTCACCAGCACGGCGGCGTCGAGGGCGCGGGCGAGCATCGCCCCCTGCGCGAGCGCGGCCGGCCAGTCGGAGGCGGTCGGCTCTCCGGCCAGCACGCCCAGCTCGGGGAGGTTCGGCGTCACCAGGTCGGCGCGGCGGAGCAGGTCGCGCACGGCGTCCTCCGCCTCGGGAGCGAGCAGCCGGTGACCGCTGGTCGCGACCATCACCGGATCCACCACCACGACGGGCGGGCGGACCTCATCGAGCCACTCGGCGACGACTCCGGCGTACTCGGCCGTGGCGAGCATCCCGATCTTCACCGCGTCGATCGTGACGTCGTCGCTCACCGCGTCGAGCTGCTCGCGGAGGAACGCGGCGGGTGGCAGGTGCACGGAGCGGACACCGTGCGTGTTCTGCGCGACGAGCGCGGTGACGACCGCCATGCCGTAGCCGCCGAGCGCGCCGATCGACTTGAGGTCGGCCTGGACGCCTGCACCGCCGGTCGGATCGGTGCCGGCGATGCTGAGGACACGGGGGACGCGGGCGCCGGCGGTCACCGGTCCCACTCCGCTCGGATCAGGCGGGCGGCCGCCGCGGGGTCGGCGGCCGTGCAGAGCGCCGACACGACCGCGAGGCCGGCCGAACCGGCGAGGCGGAGTGGCCCCGCGTCCGCGGCTCCGACTCCGCCGATGGCGACGCAGGGCAGCGCCGTGGCCGCGGCGAGGGCGGCGAACCCGTCGACACCGAGGGGAGCGGGGTGGTCGGGCTTGGTCGCGGTGGGCCGGATGACGCCGACGCCGAGGTAGTCGACCGTCCCCGCGGGCAGGGCGCGGACGGCGGCGAGGTGCTCGGGGGTGTTCGCGGTGAGCCCGATCACCGCGTCGGGTCCGAGCAGCGAGCGGGCGGCGGTGACGGGGAGGTCGGACTGCCCGAGGTGGACGCCGTGGACGCGGGCGCCCGCGAGGCGGGCGGCGAGGGCGACGTCGACGCGGTCGTCGACCAGCAGGGTCGTGCGCTCGTCGAGGACGGCGGCGACGGCCCGGGTCAGGGCGACGAGCTCGGCGGCGGGGGCGTCGTGATCGCGGATCTGCACGGTCGTGACTCCGCCCCGGACGGCGGCGGCGACCACCGCGGGCACGCCGCGCGGGCCGCACTGGGCGGTGTCCGTGACGAGGTAGAGCGAGAGGTCGAGGCTCATGCGATCCGCGCCCCGGCCTCGGCGTCGGCCGGCTGGAGGGCAGCGAGGGCGTCGAGGAGGCCGACGGCGAAGGACCCGGGACCGCTGCTCGCGGCGGCGGCCCGCTCGGCGGCGAGGCCCCAGACCGCGGAGGCGCTGACGGCCGCGTCGAGCGGGCGGGCGCCCGCGCCGAGGAACGCCGCCATCACGGCGCCGAGCGCGCAGCCGCCGCCGGTCACGCGGGTCAGCAGCGGGTGGCCCCCCGTGACCCGGACGATCCGCTCGCCGTCGGTGACGAGGTCGACCGCTCCCGAGACGGCGACCACGCCGCCGGTGCGGCGGGCGAGGACGCGGGCGGAGTCGAGCGCCTGCTCGGCGGTGTCGACGGCGTCCACGCCGCGGCCGCCCGCACCGGCTCCCGCGAGGGCGAGGATCTCGGAGGCGTTGCCGCGGATGATCGCGGGCCGCGCCTCGAGCAGCTCCACCGCCAGAGCGGTGCGGACGGGCAGCGGGCCCACGGCGACCGGATCGAGCACCCACGGGGTGCCGGCGCGTCCGGCCGCGGCGACCGCCTCGCGAGCACCCTCGCGCTGCTCCGCTCCGGGCGTGCCGAGGTTGACGAGCACCGCGGAGGCGAGGCCCGCGAAGACGCCCGCCTCGCCGGGCAGGTCGCACATCGCCGGGCTGGCGCCGAGGGCCAGGAGGCTGTTGGCGGTGAAGCCGGTGACGACCGTGTTCGTGATGCACTGCACCAGGGGCTCGGCGGCGCGGAGCTCGGCGAGATCGCGACCCACGGACGCCGGGTCGGGCGCCGTGTCGGCGGGGAGGGTCGGGTGGACAGGCGTGCGAATGCTCATTCGCGACATCCCTTCGCTAGTACGAACTAGATCAGGTTCAACGGGTCTTCTCTCAGCCCTGGCGGGCACCCCGTGTCACTGCGCACGACCCTAGCAGCGGGCGCGGGCGCGCTCGCTGCTGCAGTGCGAGAGGAGGGAGCGGGCCGTCGCCGCCCCTTCGCCCGGGAGCGGCCGCTCAGCCGGTGAGGATCGTCGAGTCGCCGCGCGGCCCCACCGCGACGCGGAGGCCGATCGGCAGCCGCTCGCGCATCGCGTCGACGTGGCTGATCAGGCCGATCGTCCGACCGCCCGACCGCAGCTCGTCGAGCGTGCTGAGCGCCGTCTCGAGCGTCTCGGCGTCGAGCGAGCCGAAGCCCTCGTCGATGAACATGGTCTCGAGCGAGATGCCGCCGGACTGCGCCGTCACCACGTCGGCGAGGCCGAGGGCGAGGGCGAGCGAGGCGAGGAACGTCTCGCCGCCGGAGAGCGAGGCGGGCTGCCGGCGGACGCCGGTGAAGGCGTCGAGCACGTCGATCCCGAGGCCGGAGGCGGCACCGCGGTAGGCGAGCGAGTCGTCGTGGGCGAGGGC
Organism: Rathayibacter sp. AY1C1; assembly: GCF_002932105.1. Classification (NCBI taxonomy): domain Bacteria; kingdom Bacillati; phylum Actinomycetota; class Actinomycetes; order Micrococcales; family Microbacteriaceae; genus Rathayibacter; species Rathayibacter sp. AY1C1. The sequence continues at coordinate 20,581 of NZ_PSWH01000012.1, forward strand.
GTAGCGGCCGCTGGTCATCGCGTCGAGGCGGAGGTTCGCCGCGGTCACGATCTCCTCCAGGCGTCCGGCGAGGGCGAAGGCCTCGAGGTCCATCCGGCGCGTGTTCTGCCCCCGGCCGGAGACGGTCTCGGCCAGCGCGCGCAGCTCCTCGTGGCGGTGGAGACGCTCACCCAGCACGGCGAGGCGGCCCGCGGCCGTCGCGGCGAGCTCGGCCAGGCGCTCCGAGCGGTGCTCGAGCACGGAGAGGCCGGCTCGCGCCTCGTCGCGACGGGCGGAGGCCTCGCGCGAGCGCTCCTCGGCGGCGGCGAGGTCGACGGCCGTGCCCGGCAGTCCGCGGAGCTCCGGGTCGGACAGCACCGCCTCCGTCGCGCTCCGCCGTCGCTCGTGCTCGGCGACGACGGCCTCGGCCCGTGCCCGGTCCCCGCTGGCCAGCGCGGCCGACTCGGCCTCCTCGGCGGTCGTGAAGCCGCGCTCGGCGAGGACCTCGGCGAGCTCCTCCCGGGCGGCGGCGGCGGCCTCGGACCGCGAGACGGCCGCCTCCTCGGCCTCGACCAGGGCGACGGCACGGCGGCGCTGGGCACTCAGCTGCTCGACCCGCGAGGCGACGCTCGTCGCGCCGTCGCGGAAGGCCTCGACGCGCTCCCGCAGCAGCCGCAGCGCTTCAGCGGCGAGGGCGGACTCGTCGGCGCGGGCGCGGTGCTCCTCGCGAGCGGCGTCCCGTCCGGTCGTGAGAGCGTCGATCCGGGTGCGCAGCCGGGTGCGCTCGCGCCGCAGCTCCTCCATGCGGGCGGCGGCGCGGCGCGCCGAGGCGAGCCGCTCCTCGTGCGCCGGGCGGAGCGACTCCGGATCCGCGTCCTCGCCCACGCGCTCCTCTAGCGCCGCGAGAGCCCGAGCCGCGGCTCCCTCGCGCTCGCGGGCGCCGTCGAGGGCGGCGGCGGCGCGCTCCACCGCGACGCGGGCCCGGTCGAGGTCGTCGGTGCCGACCGTCGTCGGGCCGTCGTGCTCGGCCGGGCGGGGGTGCTCGCACGAGCCGCAGACGGGGCAGGGCTCGCCCGGCTCCAGCCGCTCGGCGAGCTCCCCGGCGAACCCGGCGAACCGGCGCGCGATCAGGGCGGCCTGCTCCGCGGCGCGCTCGCCGTGGACGCGCGCCGCGTCGGCGTAGGCCGTGCGGAGCCGTTGCAGGCCCGCCGCAGTGAGATCGCGCTCGAGGGCCGCGGCGATCCTCCGCTCGAGCGCGTCGAGCTCGTCGACGCGCGCGGGGACGGCGGCGGCCTCCCCGGCCAGGGACTCCTCCTCGCCGGCGAGCGCGTCGACTCGAGCGGGCAGCTCGCGCAGCTCCGCCTCGATCCCCGCGAGCGCGGTCGCCGCCGCCTGCTCGGCGCGCGCGGACCGCTCGGCGACGCGCTCCGCGTCGGGGAGCCGGCGCTCCTCGGCCAGCGCCTCGGTGAGGGCGCCGAGGACGGCGGCGAGCCGTTCGGCCGTCTCGGCGGCCGGGCCCCCGGACGCGTCCCCGTAGGCGTCGGCCGCGAGGTCGCGCTGCTGCCGGGCGGCCCGCTCCTTCTCGGCGGCTGCCCGGGCGGAGCGGAGCAGCGGCAGCACGCCGTCGGCCCGGCGCGCGCGCTCGATCGCGGCCCGCTGCTGCTCGACGTGCGCCTCGGCGACCACGAGCTCCTCCGCCTCGATGAGGGCGCGCCGGCGCCGCTCCTGGCCCCGGGCGATGCGCCGTGCCTCGTCGAGAGCGGTGCCCGCGGCCTCGTGCGCCGCGTCGGCAGCGGCGGAGCCGGCCCGGGCCGCCTCGAGCGGAGCGGCGAGCCGCGCCGGCAGCCCGGCGAACCAGGCGGCGTCCGGCAGAGGCGGCTCGGCTCCGTCATCGAGGAGCCGGACGGCCTCGTCCGCGAGCGCCGTCACGGCCGCGCGCTCCTCCTCGAGCCCGACGGCGCTCGCGTCGCGCTGCTCGAGCAGGCGGCGGCGGAGCAGATCGAAGCGCTCGGTCGCGAAGAGCGTGCGCAGGAGCCGCTGCCGGTCGTCGTTCTTCGCGAGCAGGAACTCGTGGAAGCGGTTCTGCGCCAGCAGGATCACCTGGAGGAACTGGTCCTTCGTCAGGCCGACGATCCGGCCGATGTCGGCGCCCACCTCCTTCGCGCTCGACGAGAGCCCGACCCAGGTGCCGTCGACCTGCTCCAGCAGCTCGACTTTCGCCGGCTGGGTCGTGGTGCCGGTGCCGCGCCGCTTCGGCCGCTCGTACTCGGGCGAGCGCCGGACGCGGTAGACGCGTCCCGCCGCCTCGAAGTCGAGCTCGGCGAAGGTCTCGTCCTCGGGGCCGCTGTGGTCGCTCCGGAGGCGCGAGGCGGTGCCGTCGAAGCGGGGGACCGAGCCATAGAGCGCGAACGCGATCGCGTCGAGGATCGTCGACTTGCCCGCTCCGGTGCGCCCGGCGATGAGGTACACGCCCACGTCCTCGAGCCGGCCGAAGTCGACGCACTGCTCGGCGCGGAAGGGTCCGAGTCCGGCGAAGGCGAGTCGGCGGATCCTCACCGCAGAGCCTCGGCCTCGACGGCCGCGAGCGCGTCGAGGGTGAGGGCGCGCTCGGTCTCCGTGGCGCCGTGACCGCCGCGGACGTGGGCGAGGAAGTCGTCGACGACCTCCACGTCGCTCCGCCCGCGGATCCGCTCGGCGTACGCGCGCGGCTCGGCCACGGCGTGCGGGGGCCGGTGCTCGAGCGTGGCGCAGCCGGGGAAGCGCGACTGCAGGCGCGCCATCGCGTCGAGCGGGCGCACGGGATCGGTGAGCACCGCCGAGACCCAGTCGCCCTCCACCTCGGCCAGGGAGGGATCGCGCAGCAGCTGCTGGAGCTCGCCCTCGATCACGCTGAGCCTCCTCGGCACGGGGAGCGGCGACCACTCGACGCCCTCGAGCCCCTCGGGCCCGATCGTCACCAGCCAGGCGCCGCGCGGCTTCGACGCCTCGCCGAACGAGTAGTGCAGCGGCGCTCCGGAGTAGCGCACTCCCGGCAGCAGCTCGGCGCGTCCGTGGATGTGCCCGAGCGCCGCGTAGTCGGCCGCGGCGAAGTGCTCGACCGAGACGTAGTCGAGCCCGCCCGCCGTGATGTCGCGCTCGAGGACCGCGGCCGGGGCTCCGACCGCGAAGCAGTGCGCGAGCACGACCCAGGGACGGCCCGCCGCCTCGGCGGCGGCGCGCACCCGCGCCATCGCGAAGGCGAGCACGTCCTCGTGGCGGCGCAGCTGCTCCTCCGGGTGCCGGTGGCGGTAGAGGGCGGGCTCGAGGAAGGGGATGCCGTGGACGCCGACCTCGAGCCCGGACGCGTCGCGCAGCACGACCGGCTCGGCGTACGCCTCGGGGTCGGTGAGGACGTGGACGCCCGCTCCGCGAAGGAGCCCCGCCTGGAAGCCGAGCCGGGCGGGGGAGTCGTGGTTGCCGCTGGTGAGGACGACCTCGGCGCCGGCCGCGCGGATCGCCTCGAGCGTGCGGGTGAGGAGGGTGTAGTGCTCCGCGGCGGGCACGGCGGAGTCGAAGACGTCGCCGGCGATCAGCACCGCGTCCACGCGCTCGGCCCGCACCGTCTCGACCAGGGCCTCGAGCACGGTCGCGAGCGCCGCCGTCGTGGAGTGCCCGTGGAAGGTGCGGCCGATGTGCCAGTCCGAGGTGTGCAGCAGCTTCACGGTCGTCCTTCCTCTGCGTCGTCCGGGGGAGCGACTCCAGGCTAGTGAGGCCCTCCGACACCGGCGGCGCAGCGGACACCTCCCGTTCACCGGGAGGTGCACAATAGGGCGTCGGTCGAGCAGAGGAGATGGTCGTGAAGCTGCCCCGCGTCCCCGCGACGATCCTGGGTCTGGGCTCGCGCACCCGCGCCGCCGCCGAGGACACCGCTCCCATCCAGCGTCTGCGCCCGGACGACGAGCCGGTCCGCACCAGCACGGTCGACAACGCGATCTACCAGGACGGCCGCCGGGTCGTCTCTCCCGGCAGCATCCCGGAGGCGCTCGCCGCCCTGCAGAAGCTGCCCGACGCGATGGCGTGGATCGGGCTGTACCGGCCGAACGCGGCCGAGCTCGCCGCGCTCGAGGACGAGTTCTCGATGCACCCGCTCGCCCTCGAGGACGCGATCAGCGCGCACCAGAGGCCCAAGCTCGAGCGGTACGGCAGCGACATGTTCGTGGTGCTGCGCGCCGCCAGCTACTCCGACCAGCGCGAGGAGGTCGACTTCGGCGAGCTCCACCTGTTCGTGGGGTCGAACTTCGTCGTCACGGTCCGCCACTCCGAGAAGCCCGACCTCTCGCTGGTGCGGCGGCGGATGGAGGCCGATCCGGAGCTGCTGCGCGTCGGCCCGGTCGCCGTGCTGTACGCGATCCTCGACGCCGTCGTGGATCAGTACTCGCCCGTCGTCGCCGGTCTCGAGAACGACATCGACGAGATCGAGGCGCAGGTCTTCGAGGGCGACCCGGCGGTGTCCCGCCGCATCTACGAGCTCAGCCAGGAGGTGCTGGACTTCCAGCGCGCGGTCGCTCCGCTGACCGGCATGCTCGGGCGGCTCGTCACCGACTTCGAGGTGTTCCAGTCGGATGTGGAGCTGCGCCGCTACATCCGCGACGTCGCCGACCACGTCGCGCTCGTCACCGAGCGGGTCGACGGCTTCCGCACCACGCTGCGGGAGATCCTGGCGGTGAACGCGACCCTCGTCGCCCAGCGCCAGAACGAGGACATGAAGAAGCTCGCGGAGGTGGGCAACCAGCAGAACGACGAGGTCAAGCGGATCTCCGCCTGGGCGGCCATCTTCTTCGCGCCGACCATGATCTCGAGCATCTACGGCATGAACTTCGACGTGATGCCCGAGCTGCACGTGGCGTGGGGGTACCCGGCGGCGCTCGCGGCGATGCTCGCCTCGAGCGTGGTGCTGCACCGGCTCTTCAAGCGGTGGGGTTGGCTCTGAGCCCGCGTCCCGCGACGTGTCAACACCGTGACGGTCCCGGAGGCTCCGCGTAGCGTCGCTCGCGGGCCGTCCGGCCCCTGAACGGAGGGACTCCCGATGACTCCGGAGGACACGACCACGACGGCCCCGCGGCCCCGCTCCCTCTGGCGGGCGGGCGCGGCTCCGATCCCCTCCGACGAGTTCGTGCCGGGCGCGCACTACGACGACGTCGTGGTCGGCGCCGGGCTCACCGGGCTGGTCACCGCGCTCCTCCTGCAGCGGACCGGCCGGCGCGTGCTGGTGCTGGAGGCGCGGGAGGTCGGCGCCGTCACGACCGGGAACACGACGGCGAAGCTCAGCCTCCTGCAGGGAGCGCACCTCTCCCGGATCGCGGAGCGCAACATCCCCGCGGTGACCGAGGCCTACGTCGCGGCGAACCTCGCGGGCTTCCGCTGGCTGCTCGACTACTGCGAGGGCGCGGGCGTGCCGGTGCAGAGGCGCACCGCCTACAGCTACGCTCAGACGCCCGAGGGCGTGGACGCCGTCCTGAAGGAGCATGCGACCGCGCGCCGCTTCGGCCTCGCGACCCGCCTCGTCGGCGAGCTCGACGTGCCGTTCCCCAGCACGGCGGCCGTCGCCCTCGACGACCAGGCCCAGTTCGACCCGATGGACGTCCTCACCGCGCTCGCCGCCGACTTCCGCGCCGCCGGGGGCAGCCTGGTGCAGGGCGTCCGGGCCCTCGGGATGCGAGCGACCGCTCCCGTCCGGGTCCGCACCAGCGCGGGCCCGGTGACCGGGGACCGGGCCTACCTGCTCACGGGGGCGCCGATCCTCGACCGCGGCCTCTACTTCGCCAAGATCGCCGCGCTGCGCTCGTACGCGGTCGCGTTCCGCACCGACGCGCCGATCCCCGACGGCATGTACCTCTCGGTCGACGAGCCGTCCCGCTCGGTGCGCGACGCCGAGCGCGACGGCGAGCGGCTCCTCCTGATCGGCGGCAACGGCCACCCGGTGGGGCGCAGGCCCGTCACCTCGGAGGCGGTGGACGACCTGGTCGCCTGGACGCGGCGGTCCTTCCCGGGGGCGGAGCCGGTCGCGCAGTGGAGCGCCCAGGACTACGAGCCGTTCCACCGCGTGCCGTTCGTGGGCTGGCTGCCGCGGGGCCGCGGACGGATCTTCCTGGCGACCGGCTACGACAAGTGGGGGATGACCAACGCGGTGCAGGCCGCGCTGACGCTCGTCGCCGACCTCGAGGGCGCGACGCCGGCCTGGGCGAGGACGCTGCACCGCCGGCCCACGCTGCCGCGGGTGATGGCGGAGGGGCTCGGCGCCGGGCTGGCGGTGGGCGCCTGGTACGCCCGCGGCTGGTCGGCAGCGCTCCGCGCGCCCCGCTCGGCCGGGGTGGTGCCGGCGGAGGGCCAGGGCTCGCTCGCCCGCGACGGCCTGCAGCCCGTCGCGGTCTCCACCGTGGAGGGGCGGCGCTGCGCGGTGTCGGCGGTGTGCCCGCACCTGGGCGGGATCGTCACCTGGAACGACTCGGAGCGCAGCTGGGACTGCCCGCTGCACGGCTCCCGCTTCGCAGCCGACGGGACGGTGCTGGAGGGGCCGGCGGTCGAGCCGCTCGCCCCGCTGGGCTAGGACGGCCGCCGGCTCAGCGGAGCCGACGGCCGAGGCAGGCCCCGCGGAGCAGGCGGCTCAGTCCTCGTCCGCTCCGGGCTCCGCGACCTCGTCGCCGTCCGCGCCCGAGGCGTCGCCGGTCGTGTGCAGATCGGTGTCGCCCGGGATGCTGAAGTCGCTCAGCGGGTCCAGGGGCTTCTTGTCGTCGGTGTCGTCGCTCATGCCTGCCACCCTACGAGCGTCCGGCGAGGCGCTGCACCGCGGCGACCGGGATCGACAGCCACTCCGGCCGGTTGCGCGCCTCGTAGATCGCCTCGTAGACGGCCTTGTCGAGCTCGAACGCGTCGAGCACCGCCCGGTGCGCGGTGACCGCGTCGCCCGCCTGCTCGGCGTAGCCCTCGAGGAACGCGGCACGGCTCGCCGCCGCCCACGCCGCCCTCGAGGCGCCCGGCTCGGCCTGCTCGTGCGCACCCGCCGCGTAGTCGAAGGAGCGCAGCATCCCCGCCACGTCGCGCAGCGCCACGTCGGGAAGACGGCGCTCGTGCATGGGCCGCAGCGGCTCGCCCTCGAAGTCGAGGAGCACCCAGCCGCGATCGGGCACGGACAGGACCTGCCCGAGGTGGTAGTCGCCGTGGATGCGCTGGAGCCTCGGCCACGGAGCGGTCTCGGCGGCGCGGAACACGGCCTCGATCGCCTCCGAGTCCTCGGCGATCACGGGGACCTCGGCCGAGGCGATGCGCAGGCGACGGCGCATGGCCGCGACCATCCGCTCGACGACCTCGGACGTGGTGTCCTCGGTCGGCATGACCTCCGCCAGCGTCGCGTGCACCTCGGCGGTGGCGCGGCCCAGCTCGCGGGCGGGTCCGGTGAAGTCGGAGTCGGCGGCGACCGCCTCGAGGGCGACGCGCCACGCGTCCTGGACCCCGGGGAGGAACTCCTGCGCGAAGGCGAGGTGCCCGAAGGCGCGGCCCGTCTCCTCGCCCTCGTCGTCCCACTCGCCGGTCACGTTGCCGATCACGGGCGGGACGAGGGCGCTCCCGGCGGCGTTGAGCGCCGACTGCACCGTCACGTCCGGGTTGTCGCCGTGGTGGAGGGCGCGGAAGACCTTGACGATCACCGGGGTCGCGTCGGATCCGTCGTCGGCGGTGGTGCGGACGATCACCGAGGTGTTCGACTGCTCGCCGCTGAGCACCTTCGAGGACGCGAACGCCCCGATCGCGGCACCCGGTTGCCGGTGGCCCTCGGCGCGGGCGCCGCCCTGGGCGCCGTCCTCGTCGGAGCGGCCACCGTCGGCGATCATCCCGAGCAGGGCGCGGGCGAACACCGGGTCGCGCGGAGCGTCGTACACGAAGTGCGCGTCGTCGGAGTAGACGAGGGCGTCCTCGAGCCCGGGCACCGGAGCCGCGTGGACGGTCACCGGCACCTGGTACAGCACCGGGCTGGTGCCTGCCCGGTCGATGAAGAGGTGGTCCACCACCTCCGCCTCGCCGGGGTGCAGCGACCAGGCGCCGCGGACCTCCAGCTCGGGGCGCCGCCCCTTGCTCGCGTACCACCTCTGGTCCGCCACCCATGCGGCGATGCGGTCGATCGACAGGCCTGCGCTCATGCTCTTCCCTCCGTCGGCACCCCGAACCCTACTGGCCGCGGACGACGGGCGGAGGGGCTTGCGGCGGGGCGCTCAGGCCAGCTCGAGCACGTCCAGCGTCCAGGCGTACTCGAACGCGATCTCGCGCCAGCGCTCGTAGCGTCCGCTCACTCCGCCGTGTCCCGCGGTCATCTCGGTGCGCAGCAGCGCGGGAGCGCCGACCTCGCGGAGCCTGGCCACCCACTTCGCCGGCTCCACGTACAGCACCCGGGTGTCGTTGAGGCTCGTCGTCGCGAGGATCCGGGGGTACTGCACGCCCTCGCGGACGTTCTCGTAGGGCGAGTACGACTTCATGTAGGCGTACACCTCGGCGTCGTGCAGCGGGTCGCCCCACTCGTCCCACTCGATCACCGTGAGCGGCAGCGACGGGTCGAGGATCGAGGTGAGCGCGTCGACGAACGGGACCTGCGCGAGGACGCCGGCGAACGCCTCCGGGGCGAGGTTCGCGACCGCGCCCATCAGCAGGCCGCCGGCCGACCCTCCCTGCGCGACCAGGCGGTCCGGAGTGGTGAAGCCCGCGTCGACCAGGTGCCGCGCCGCGGAGACGAAGTCGGTGAAGGTCGTCCGCTTCGCCAGCGTCTTCCCGTTCTCGTACCAGGAGCGGCCCATCTCCCCGCCGCCGCGGACGTGCGCGACGGCGAAGACGACGCCGCGGTCGAGCAGCGAGAGGCGCGCGATCGAGAAGCCCGGGTCGATGCTCGCCTCGTACGAGCCGTAGCCGTAGAGGAGGAGCGGCGCGGGGGCCGAGTCCGGATCGGCGGCGTCGCGGCGCCAGACGAGCGAGAGCGGCACCCGCGTGCCGTCCTCCGCCACGGCCCACTCCCTCCTCTGCACGTAGAGCGCGGGGTCGTAGTCGCCGAGCACCGGCTGCTGCTTGAGCACCGTGCGCTCGCCCGTCGCGACGTCGAGCGCGAGCACGGTCGAGGGGGTGACGAACGAGGTGTAGGCGAGGCGGAGGGAGGGCTGCTCCCACTCCGGGTTCCCCGCCAGGCCCGCGTCGTAGAGCGGCTCGTCGAAGACGATCTCCTCGAGCCGCGCTCCGGCGCCGTCCTCGCGGAGCAGCCCGAGCCGGGTGGCTCCGTCGGCGCGGTACGAGACGACGACGTGCCCGGCGAAGGCGTCGACGCCCTCGATCCGGCGGCCCTCGCGGTGCGGCACCACCACGCGGCGCTCGCGGGCCCGGGCGTCGGCGTCGAGCGACAGGTCGGCCGGCTCCTCGACGATCTCGAAGTCGAGGGCGCCGTCGTTGTGCACGATCAGCAGGCGGTCGCGTCCGTCGACGACGGCGTGCTCGACCTCGTACTCCACGCCCTCGCGGCGCGGCCACACCGAGCGGAAGGAGCCGGTCGGGTCGGACGCGTCCAGCAGCAGGCACTCGCTCGTGATCTTGCTGCCGATCTCGATGACGAGGAAGCGGCGGCTGCGGGTGAGGCCCACGCCGATCCAGTAGCGCTCGTCGGGCTCGGCGAAGACGACCTCGTCCGGGGTCCCGGCGCCGACCTCGTGCCGCCAGATCGTGTCGGGGCGCCAGGACTCGTCGACGGTCGGGTAGAAGACGAAGCGCGCGTCGGCGCCGAAGGTCGCTCCGCCGCCGGTGCCCTCGATGACGTCCGGCAGGTCCTCGCCGGTCTCGAGGTCGCGGATGCGGAGGGTGTAGCGCTCGTCGCCCTCGACGTCGGTGCCGAAGAGCAGCCGTCGGCCGTCCGCCGAGACGTCGAAGCTGCCGAGCGAGAAGAAGTCGTGTCCCTCCGCCTCCGCGTTGCCGTCCAGGACGACCTGCTCGCCCTCGAGCGGGCCGCCCTCGGCGATCGACGGCGGCGTCCAGTCGTCCGGCCCGCTGATCGGCGCCCGGCAGTGCACGGCGTACTGGCGGCCCTCGTAGGAGCGCGAGAAGTACCACCAGGAGCCCTCCCGGACGGGGACCGAGAGGTCGGTCTCCTTCGTCCGCGAGCGGATCTCCTCGAACAGGCGCTCGCGCAGCGGGGCGAGAGGAGCCAGCACCGCCTCGGTGTACGCGTTCTCGGCCTCGAGGTGCGCGATCACCTCGGGGCTCTCCTTCTCGCGCAGCCACTCGTAGTGGTCGACCACCACGTCGCCGTGGTGGCGGCGCTCGAGGGGGACGCGGCGGGCGACGGGCGGAACGGGCGCGGTCATCGCTCCAGCCTAGGGCGAGGGCGCCCCTGGCCGCCCGGGGTGCCGCAGCGGCGCCGGGCGTGATCACAATGGAGCATGGCCAGCGGTGCGGAGAACGAGTCGGCGACGTCCCGGGCGGGCGGTGCGCGGAGAGTGCAGACCGAGGTCGAGCGCAAGTACGACGTCGACGCGGGCACCCGGCTGCCCGACCTGACAGGCACCGCGAGCGTCGCGAGCGTCCGCACGGAGGAGCCGGTGACCCTCCGCGCCGAGTACTTCGACACCGCCGAGCGCGCTCTGTCCCGGGCGCGGATCACGCTGCGCCGCCGCGAGGGCGGATCCGACCAGGGCTGGCACGTCAAGCTGCCCGGCTCCTCCGGCCGCACCGAGATCCACGCGGAGCTCACGGCCTCGCGCACGGTCCCGTCCGCCGTCCGCGAGCCGGTGCTCGGGCAGGTGGGGCGCGCGCCGCTCGAGCCGCTGGCGCTGCTCGAGACGGTCCGCTCGATCACCCGCGCCCTCGACTCCCACGGGCGGGAGCTCGCCGAGATCGCCGACGACCTGGTGACCGCGCGCGACCAGCGCACCGGCCGCGAGCGGCGCTGGAGGGAGTGGGAGGTCGAGCTCGTCGACGTCCCGGGCGACGAGGGCGAGCGGGTCCTCGACGCGATCGAGCAGCGCCTCCTCGCCGCGGGCGCCCGCCCGGCCGCCAGCGCCTCCAAGCTCGCCCGGGCCACCGGCGGCCCGATCGAGGAGACGGTCCCGGATCCGCGGAACGGCGGGGAGGCGGCGCTCGCCGCGGTCCGCTCGCTCCTGCGAGAGCTGCGCGCCGTCGACCCGCGGGTGCGCCTCGAGGCCGACGACGCCCTGCAACGGATGCGCGTGCTCGCGCGCCGGCTCCGGTCCGTCCTCGCCGCCTCCCGCTCCGTGCTCGACCGTGCGGCGACCGACCCCGTGCGGGACGAGCTGCGCTGGCTGGGAGGGGTCCTCGGCGCGGCCCGCGACCAGGAGGTGCTCGCCGAGCGGTTCCGCACCTCCCTGGCGGCCGTCGAGGGCGCCCCGAGCACCCCCACCGCCCTGCTGGAGGAGATCGAGCACCGGCACGCCTCGGCGCTGCGCCGCGTCGACCGCACTCTGCGCGGCGGCCGCTACCTCGCGCTCCTCGCCTCGCTCGACGCCCTGCTCGCGGATCCGCCCCGCACCGCGCGGGCCGGCTCGAGCGCGACGGCGCTGGTGCGCCGCTCCGTCGCGAAGGATCTCGCGCGCATCTCCGCGGCGGGGTCCGCGGCGGCCGGCGGCTCGCTCGAGGCTCGTCACGACCTGCGGAAGGCGGCGAAGCGGCTCCGCTACACCGTGGAGGCGTGGCGTGCGGTCGTCCCCGAGGCCGTCGGCGCCCGGCGCCGCTCGCTCGCCGAGGCGGGAGAGGACCTCGCCGACGCCCTGGGGGAGGAGCGCGACGCGCTCGCCGCACGTGCGCTGATCCTGGAGGAGGCCGACCGCCGCGGGGAGGGAGCCTTCGCGCTGGGGGTCGTCGCCGCCGAGGAGCGGCACCGCGCCAGGCGGGCCGCGAAGGCCGCGGAGAAGGCGGGGGACCGTCTGGGGTCGCTCTCGCGCTGACCGTGCGGCCCCGCTGTCGCTGTCAAGCCGACGGCCCGGTCACACGGACGAAATCCACGGCGGATAATGTGAATCATGCCTTCCGTCCGTGCTCTTCCGTCACCGCTCCTGCGCCCGCGCCACTTCGACCGCGACGACGTCGTGGTCCATGCCGGCCTGTTCTCGCTGGTGAACTCGAGTACGACGCCCCGCGCGGCCTGGACCGAGGACCTGATCGCCATCGGCGAGGTCCTCGACGCCGCCGAATTCCCCTACCGCCTCATCCGCGGCACCGACGGCTCGCCCTTCCTCGCGGTGGACCGCGTGCTCGGCGCCGAGCTGGCGACGCTGCTGGCGCGCGCCTTCGCGACCGAGCCCTTCTACGCCAAGACGGTCGACAAGCGGGGCACCCCGCCCCAGCTCCTGGCCGAGGGCGTGCTCGCGCCGTATCCGCGCGCCTCCGTCTTCAAGCTCTTCCGCCCGCGCGTCTCCTCCACGGGATCGCTGCGCTACGGCGCCCGCAGCGGCGTCCGCCTCGAGCTGTGGAAGGTGGGCGAGGAGGAGATCATCACTCCCGCCGAGAACGCGCTCATGCGCAACAGCCTCCCCGTCGCCGAAGCCATCGACGCCCACGTCGAGGCCTACGGCCGCACCTGGCCGACGTTCGAGGGCATGTTCGAGCCGCTCGTCAGCGACATCCGCTTCGAGGTCGACATCGTCTTCTCGTGGGTCGACGGCACCGACCTGGAGTTCCAGCGCGCCCGGGCGGCCCGCATGGCGAGCTACGTGGTGGGCGAGGGCGACGACGCTCCGGCGCGCTTCCGCCAGATCGACGAGCTCAAGTACGCCCTGCGCAGCGTCTACATGTACGCGCCGTGGATCCGGCACATCTACATCGTCACCGACTCCCCGCGCCCGCGCTGGCTGGACGAGCACCCGGACGTCACCCTCGTGCGCAGCGAGGACCACTTCCGCGACCTCTCGGTGCTGCCGACGCACAACTCCCACGCGGTCGAGAGCCAGCTGCACCGCATCCCGGGGCTGGCGGAGCACTTCCTCTACTCCAACGACGACATGTTCTTCGGGCGCCCGGTCGACCCGTCGATCTTCTTCTCGCCCGGGGGCATCACGAAGTTCATCGAGGCGACGACGCGCATCGGCATGGGCGACTCCAACGCCTCCCGCAGCGGCTTCGAGAACGCGGCCCGCGTCAACCGGCGCCTGCTCCGCGAGCGCTTCGGCGCGATGACGACCCGTCACCTCGAGCACGCCGCCACGCCGCTCCGCAAGACCGTGATGGCCGAGCTCGAGGCCGAGTTCGAGCCGGAGTTCACCGCGACCGCCGCGAGCCGCTTCCGCTCCGCGAGCGACGTCTCCGTCACCAACTCGCTCTACCACTACTACGCACTGATGACCGGGCGCGCGGTCGTGCAGGAGAACGCCTCGGTGAAGTACGTCGACACGACGATGCACCAGGGGCTGAAGGACATGCGCAAGCTCCTCAAGAACCGCGGAGTCGACTTCTTCTGCCTCAACGACGGCAGCTTCCCCGAGATCTCGGCGGAGGCGCGCACCAAGGCCGTCATCGGGTTCCTCGAGGAGTACTACCCGATCCCGGCTCCGTGGGAGCGCGAGGACTGACCGTGGGCTGGGCCGTCGGGGGAGCGGTGGCCGGGCTGCTGCTCGGCCTGGCGAGCTCGCTCGTGTTCCCGGGCATCGGAGTGGGAGCGGGCGTCGGCGTGGGCGTCGCGCTGGCCGCGGCGCTGGCGTTCGCCGGATGGCTGTTCGCGCGGGACCGTGCCGGCGGGCGCTGACACCGCCGGCCGTGTCCGAGGACGCGGTCGACGCGGCGCCCGGAGGCGTCGGGGCGACCCCGAAGCCCCGTCGCGTCGCTACGCGCTGACGCCCACCCGCTCCACGAGCGGCGGGTAGAGCTCCTCGTCCCGGGCGACCGGGGCCGCCGTCGCCGCGGCGATCTCGACGCCGTGGTCCGCGAGGATCCGCTGCGTCTCGTTCGCCGAGACGTAGGACACCTCGGTCGAGGCGCCGATCGGCACCACCGAGTGCAGCACCGTGCCGTCGTAGACGTGGATCAGGTTGAACGCCTGGGCGCCGTTGCGGGCGCGGGTCGCTCCCACCGGCACGTTGAGGTCCTGGGTGTAGCAGGTGGCCGACGCGACCGAGACCGGGATGCCGGCGAACATCGCCGTCGACGAGTAGTGCAGGTGGCCCGCGATGATGCTGCGGACGTCGGAGCCCTCGAGCACCTCCGCGAGGGCGGGCTGGTCGCGCAGCTCCACGAGGACCGACAGGTCGAGCACGCTCGGCACCGGCGGGTGGTGCAGCGCGAGGATCGTGCCGTGCGGGGCCGGGCTGGAGAGCTCCTCCGCCAGCCAGTCGAGCTGCGCGTCCGAGATCTCCCCGTAGTGGGCGCCGGGCACGGTGGAGTCGAGCGCGATGATCCGCAGCCCGTTCACGTCGTGCACGCGGTCGACCGGCTGCGTGGTCGGGAGCTGGTCGAGCAGCCCCGAGCGGAACGCGCCGCGGTCGTCGTGGTTGCCCATCACCCAGATCACCTCGGCGCCGAGGCGTGCGGCCGCGGGCTCGACGACGGCGCGCAGCTTCGCGTACGCCTCCGGCTCGCCCTTGTCGGCGAGATCACCCGTGATGACGATGGCCTCCGGACGTCCGCCGGACGCCTCCAGCTCGTCGAACAGGAGCCGCAGCTGGGCCTCGCTGTCGACGTCGGAGCCGTACAGGCCGCCGTCTCCGGCGATGAAGTGGGTGTCGCTCAGGTGAAGGATGAAGTGGTTGGGCCGGGGGTACTCGGCCTGGCGGAGGGACATGATCCTCGGGTTCCACGATCGGCGGGAGCCGGATCACGCGACCCGGCGTCGGCACTTGCGCACTGCTCCAGCGGAGGCGACCCCGCTGCGATCAGTCCATCATCGCGGGGTGAACTCCGGGCCAACACCGGTCGGCGCGTCATCGAACGGTTCTCCCAGGTTGCCGGTCGCTGCGCGGTCCTCCCGGACCCCGGAGGACCGCCGCGATCAGAGCCGGGCGAGCAGCCGCGCGTAGAACTCGATGGCGCGCTCGAACTGGTCGGCCTCGACCGACTCGTCGACCCCGTGGATCCCGAGCTGCTGCCGCGGGCTGATCTCGAACGGGATGAAGCGGTAGACGTGGTCGCTGATGGCGTGGAAGTGCCGGGCGTCGCTGCCGCCGGTCTGCACGTAGGGGGCGACGACCGCGTCCGGGAACGACTCCTGGACGACCGCGCGGAGCAGGTCGTACGGCCCGCCGTCGCCGGGCTCGCCGGTGGGGGAGACGGGGGAGGGCTCGTGGGCGACCTTCACCTCGACCTCGACCTCCGGGTCGTCGATGACGGCGCGGATGCGCTCGACCACGCCCGCCACAGTGCCACCCGGGTTGATCCGCACGTTCGCGGTGGCGCTGGCGCTGGAGGCGAGGACGTTCGCGCCGGTGCTGCCGCGCAGCTCGGTGATCGCGACGGTCGTCCGCAGCATCGCGGCCGAGCGGTTGGAGTGGGCGGCGAGCGCGCCGATGACGGCGTCCGGATGCTCGTGGGGCCGGCTGTACCAGACGGCGTGGGCTGCGTCCGCGTGGTCGGCGGCGGCGCGCACCAGCTCGGCGATCGGCTCGGGGAGGGTGGAGGGGAACGGGTTCTCGGTGAGGCGGTGGATCGCCCGGGCGAGCCGCTGGGTCGCCAGCAGGCCGGGCGGGGGCGGCGGGGCGGACGCGTGGCCGCCGGCGTCGCGGCAGGTCAGCTCGAGGTTCATGATCCCGCGCTCGGTGACCCCGATCACGGCGAGGGGGGTCGTGACTCCGGGCAGGATGCCGCGCCGCACGTTCCCGCCCTCGTCGAGCACCAGGCGGGGCCGCACCCCGCGCGCGCCCAGCAGGGCGACGACCGAGGGGGCGCCATCGCCCGCCGTCTCCTCGTTGTGGGTGGAGAGCAGGTAGACGTCGTTGCGGGGCCGCTCGCCCCGCAGCACGGCCGCCTCGACCGCTTCGAGGAGGGCGACGAGCGAGCCCTTGTCGTCGAGGGCGCCGCGCGCCACGACGGAGGCGCGGCCGTCCGCGGCGACGACCGTCTCGGCCGCGAACGGGTCGTGCGACCACTCCGCCGCCGTCACGCTGACCACGTCGTAGTGGGCCATCAGCACGGCCGGCTCGCCCGGCTCCTCACCGCGCCAGCGCCAGAGGAGGGAGTGGCCGGCGACTGTCTCGAAGTCCAGGGCCGCGTGCAGTGCCGGGTAGAGCTCGGCGACGAGCGTGCGGAACGCCTCGAAGCGGCTCCAATCGGTGGCCGTCTCGTCCGAGTGGGACACCGTCTCGACGCGCAGCAGGGCTTGGAAGCGCTCGAGCGCGGTCGTCGTCACCGGGCTAGCCTACGACGGCGGTGCCGGGCTCCCGGCCCCGGCGAGCGGAGGTGCGCGGTGGGACTGCCCGAGGTGTGCGTCGTCTACGTCCTCCGCGAGGGCCCGCGGGGCGCGGAGGTGCTGCTCGGCCGGAAGCGCCGCGGCCTCGGCGAGGGGCGCGTGGTCGCTCCCGGCGGCAAGCTCGAGCCCGGCGAGTCGCCCGTCGCCGCCGCCGTCCGCGAACTGCAGGAGGAGGCCGGGCTCGTCGCCCGAGCGGCCGATCTGGAGCCGCGCGGCGTGCTCGACTATTCCTTCCCGCACCGGCCGGCCTGGAGCCAGCGCTCGCACGTCTTCCTCTGCCGCCGCGTCACCGGCGAGGTCACCGAGTCGAGCGAGCTCGCCGCCGCCTTCGTCCCGGTCGAGGAGGTGCCGTTCGAGCGGATGTGGGATGACGCCCGCCTCTGGCTGCCGGGCGTGCTGCGCGGGGGCGCGCCCGTGCGCCTCCGGGTCGAGTTCGGCGCCGACCTCGCGAGCGTGGCCTCGTGGGGGCCGGCCGACGCTCAGACGAACGTTCCCGCCACCAGCAGCGCCAGCAGCGAGATCACCGAGGCGATCGAGAGCGTCAGCGAGTAGGCGGTGAACGTGCCCCGCACGGTGAGGCCGAGCACGGACTTGAAGAGCCAGAACGCGTTGGCGTTGACCATCCCGAGGAAGAGCGCGCCGGAGCCGGCGGCCAGGGCGATCAGCGCCGGGTTCACGTCGAGCACGGGGATCAGCGGGGCGACGATGCCGACCGCGGTGATCGCGGCCGTCGAGACCGAGCCGATCGCCGCGTGCAGCACGGCCGCGACGACCCAGGTGAGCAGGATCGGCGAGAGGGCCCGCCCGTCGAAGGCACCGGCGAGCGCGTCGCCGACCCCGGTTCCTCCGACCACGGCGGCGAGGCTGCCGCTGACCCCGGTCAGGACGACGATCGGGCCGCTGCGGGTCAGTGCTCCGCCCAGTGCCGTGGCCACGGCGCCCTTCGGGAGCGTCCGCAGTGCCGTCGCGTAGGCCAGCACCAAGCCGGCCAGCAGCGCGATGTGCGCGTCGCCGAGGAACCGCAGGAGGGGGACGTCGAGCTCGGCCAGCTGGGTGAGCGAGTTCGCGGCGATCAGCACGATGGTGAGGGCGATCGGAGCGACGGCCAGCGCGAGCGGCACCCGCCGCGTCGCGAGCGCCGTGCCTCCCGTGGCCGCGCCCGCCTCGGGCTCGAGAGCGGGCCCCGGGACCGCCCCGCCCTCGAGGTCGCGCTCGTCCCGCCAGCCGCCGCGCTTCACCAGGGCGCTGTACACCAGCACGGTCAGCACGATGGTGACGATGCCCAGCGGGGCGCCGATGGCGACCATCGACGGCAGGGGAGCGCCCGCGATGCCTGCCGTGGCCAGCGCGGCGGCTCCGGGGACGACGAAGACCACGCCCACGATCATCCCGACGATGGAGGAGCCGGCCAGCAGCCCGTAGCCACCGGCACCGAGCCCCCGCGAGGCCAGACGAGTCAGCGGTGCGCTCATCACGACCAGCACGTCGGAGTAGATCGAGGGGAAGGCGACGCCCAGGGTCAGCGCGTAGGCGACCGGGAGCGCGCGCCGACCGAAGCGCTTCACGAGCCAGCGGGCGAGCAGCGGGGCCACGCCCAGCGCCTCCAGGAGCGATCCGAGCAGCAGGCCGAGCGCGATCAGCAGGCCGATGTCGCCGAGGACCGCGCCGAATCCGGACGTCATCGCGGTCACCGTCCCCTCGCCGCCCTGCCCCGAGACGAGGCCGAGCCCGAGGGCCGAGACGAGGAGGGCGATCACCGGCTCGACCTTCAGCACGACGATCAGGACCACGACGGCCACGATCGTGAGCAGGATGAGGAGCACGGGCCAGTAGTCGGTCATGGGCGGTCCTTCTGTCGAGGAGCGGGAGGGCACGGAGACCGGGTCGCCGCGAGCCGTCCAGCCCCGGCCGTGGTGCGCCGCCAGACGGACGATCGCGCGGATCCGCGGAGCCGGGAGAACGCCGCGGAGATGCGGCGCGTCAGCGGAACATACCGATCCCCGACCCTGCTCCCCGACGTCGACGACTTCTTTCGTCATGCAGCATCGCGAACACGCGGGCCGGATGCGCACGGTGCTACTTTCACCGGGCAGACGTCCTCGGGGGGAGGACGCAGCCGCATCTCTCCTCCGTGGTCACCCGCATCCGGACGGCCTCCGCCGTCCGACCCGCCAGGCGCCCTCCGTGGGGCGCCGCCGTCAGCGGGCCACACGACAGCGACGCGATCCGGCCCCGCCCGGACGCGCCCGAGCGCAGCAGGAGCACTACCCATGACGGCACAGATCATCGACGCGACCGATCTCGACGAGCTCCGGCGCGTCGGGCAGGAGCTCCGCGAGGGCGCGACCGTCATCGCGCAGACCGACACGAACTACGGCGTGTTCGCCAGCCCCTTCTCGCGCAGCGCCTGCTTCCGCCTCTACGACATGAAGAAGCGGGACGGCGCGAAGCCGCTCACCCTCTTCGTCTCCGCGCCCCGCGACTGGGCGACCTGGGCCTTCGCCCCGGAGACGGCCGACATGGACGCGCTCGTCGCAGCGTTCTGGCCGGGGCCGCTGAACGTCATCCTGCGCCGCAAGCCCGTCGTCCCGGACTGGGTCACCTCGGGCCAGGACACGGTGTCGGTCGTGCACAACCTCAGCGCCCCGATCAACCTGCTCTCGATATTCGCGGGCCTGCCGCTCGCGGCCACCTCCGCCAACATCAGCGGCACGGTGTCGACCGGACTCGTCGACTTCGACCTCGCCGCGGAGCACCTCGGCGGCGACAGCGACTACCTGATCCGCAGCACCACCGCCCCCGACTCCACGATGAGCAGCACGATCGTCTCCCTCGTGGGCGGCGCGTCGATCGTCCGTCAGGGCGACGTGGGCGCCGACGCACTGCGCGTCGTCGTGCCCTCCCTTGTCTGACCTCGGGCGCGGGGACGCCCCGCGCGGCCGCAGCGCCGCCGGGCTGATCACGGTCTACCGGATCGTCTCGCGCGCCTACTTCCACCTGCCCGTGGTCGCGGTGTTCCTGCTGGCGCGGGGCTACCCGATCCTGGCCGTGGCGCTGCTGCTGGCGCTCTACGGAGTGGTGGCGGCGCTCGCCGACGGCCCGCTCTCGCCGCTCACACGCCGCCTGTCCTCGGCGGGCGCGCTCGTCGTCGGCGAGGGCGTGAAGGCACTGGGCCTCGTCGTGATCGTGCTGGACGCGGATCCGGTCGCCGTCGTGATCAGCCAGCTGCTCGCCGGCTGCGGCTTCTCGCTGACGGCCGGGCGGGACGCCGCGCTGGCCTCCTCGCTGCGCGCCGGAGCCGATGCTCGCCGCCAGGAGACGCGGGTGCAGAGCGGAATGTTCCTCGCCTCCTTCGGCGCGGGAGTGCTCGGGGCCGCCTCGCTCGCGCTCTGGGACCGGCTGCCGTTCCTCCTCAGCGCGCTCGTGTCGTGCGCCGCGCTGGCCGTGGTGCTCCTTGCCCGCCTGCCGCTCGGCGCGAGCGCCGCCTCGGGAGTGGCGGCGCGCGCCGTGCGGCCGGCCGTCCTGCCCGCCGCGGTGCGCTTCTGGTCCCTCTACTACTCCGTGAACCGCGCCGTCCTGCTCGCCGCTTACACCTTCGTGATCCCGCTGCTGCTGTTCCAGGAGCTGCGTCTGACGCTGCCCGCGTTCGGCCTGGTGCTCGGCCTCTACACGCTCGCCGGCCTGGCCGCCGCCCGGCTCTCGCCGCTCATCGCCGGCACGCCCCTGGTCTTCCGGCTGACGGCGCTCACCCAGGTGCTGGGCCTCGCCCTGACCACCCTCGGGGTGCTCGGCGCCGCGATCGCCGGCCTGGCCCTGCTCGGGATCGCGGGCGGCTTCGTGCGGCCCGCGACGATGATCGCCCTGGCGCCGGCGATGAACGGGCTCGAGGACGGCGCCCGGGTCGCGGTGATGCGCGGACTGGAGCGCAACCAGGGGATCCTCCAGGCCGTCCTGCTCGTCGGCGCCGGGATACTCGTCCCCCTCACGGGAGGGACCGCGCCGACCCTCATCGTCCTCGTCGTCCTCGCGGTCCTCGCGCAGACGATCGGGGCCGTCTCGATGCGACGACAGGAGAGGAGGGCCGTCACCGCGGAAGCGGAGTGACAGAGGAAGTCCGGGACGAGCCCGCCGGCGGCGTCCCTCATCCACGTGCAAGGAGTGAAGCAATGCAGCCCATCTACACGTTCTCCGATTCCGACAGATCGACCCTCCAGCAGTCGCTGCTGGCGGTCGCCATCGACCCCTACAAGGACTACGACCGCTTCCGCGACGCGATCGCCGCGCTGATCGACAGCGGCGACGTCCCGCAGGGCTTCGTCGACGCGCTCGCCCGCATCCGGCGCGAGCGCGACGAGAAGATCACCTACGCGCACCTGATCTCGAACAACCCGGTCGACGACGAGATCCCCTGGCTCGACCAGGACGACGCGCTCGAGGACAAGTACCGCAAGAAGCTGACGTTCGTCGGCGAGGGCCTGCTCGAGCTGCAGTCGCAGTACCTCGGCTCGCCGCTGCTCGCGTACGCCACCCGCAACAACGGCGACTTCTTCCAGGACGTCTACGCCGACAACCGCTTCTCGAACACCCAGACGCAGAAGACCGACGGCGAGCTGTACTGGCACAACGAGCGGACCGCGCACCCGGTGCGCGCCGACTTCATCTCGCTCCTGGGACTGCGCACGCCCGAGACCGACCTCGTCTACACGAAGTACGTCGACGGCCGCGAGATCCTGCGCTTCATCTCACCCGAGAACCAGGCGCTCCTGCGCGAGGCGGTCTACATCACCCCGTTCGACGAGCTCTCGCGCGCCCAGAACAAGAACCAGATCGTGTCGGACCAGCACGCTCTGCTCGAGAACGAGCACAGCTTCCGCTACTACGACACCCGGACGGTGCCGGCCGACCCGGACGACCTGCCGCACCTGTGGGCGCTCTGGCAGTTCCGCGATGCGCTCTCGAAGGTCAGCGAGCAGTACCACCGGATCCGCGACGCGGACCTGCTGATCATCGCGAACCAGGACGGCCTGCACAGCCGTCAGCTCGTCGACGTCCAGGACCGCGACAAGACCCGCTTCCGCTGGCTGCTGAAGACGTACTCGTTCCGCGACGCGGCGACCGCGGACCGCCACTCCGACTACTGGCTCGACGGCGTCCGCGGCCGAGTCACCGACTGAGAGAGAAGGAGAACGACATGACCGATCTGACCAGGAGCACGCCCCCGCACCCGCTCGACTTCCTGCCCGCGACGGCGCCCCTGGAGGTGTCCAGCGACGACGTGACCGACGGCGAGCGGCTCGCCGAGGCCCAGGGGAGCGGCGACACCAGCCCGTCCCTGCGCTGGAGCGCCGGCCCCGAGGGCACGCAGTCGTACGCCGTGACCGTGTTCGACCCCGATGCGCCGACCCTCGGCGGCATCCACCACTGGGTCCTGGTCGACATCCCGAAGGAGGTCACCGAGCTGGCCGCCGGCTCGACGGAAGTGGGGCGCCCGGCGCTCAACGACCTCGGGTCGCTCGCCTACGCCGGTGCGGCCCCGCCGCCCGGTGACCGCCCGCACCGCTACCTCTTCACGGTGCACGCGCTCGGAGTGCCGACGCTGCCGGTCGACGAGTCGACTCCGGCCTCGCTGGTCGGCTTCCATCTGACCGTCAACACGCTCGCGCGAGGCTCGCTCACGGCCCTCGCCTGAGCCGTCCCGTCGGCGCGCGCGGCGCGGACGGGCGCGCACCGGGCACCGGAGTCGATCCGGAGCCCGGTGCGCGTCCGTTCGCGGCATCACCGCCGCGGACGACGGGAGGCGATCCGCTAGGCTTCCGCTCGGCCGGGGCCCCGCCCATGGCGTCTCTGGACACCACGAAAGGGAAAGAATGACCAGCACGACGGTGATCGAATGGCGTGAGCAGGCTCCTGCGGAAGCGGTGGACGCGCTCTACGCCCCCGGTGGACTGGTCGTCTGCGCGACCAAGGTCGGCTACATCCTGATGACGACCGACGGAGCGGGCCTCGAGCGCAAGTTCTCGGCCAAGCAGCGCAACCGCAACAAGCCGGGCGTCGTGCTCTGCTCCAGCATCGAGCAGCTCACCGAGCTCGCCGAGCTCAACGAGGAGGTCCTCGCCTTCTACCAGAAGCACTGGGACCAGGACGTCCTGCTCGGCTGCATCCTCCCGTGGAAGGCCGAGGCCGTCGACCTGATCGACGAGGACGCCCGCGAGCTGGTCCGCGACGGACGGGGCACCAGCTGCTTCGTCATCCGCTTCGGCCGCCCGGCCGAGCAGCTGGTCGCCACCATGTGGGAGCGCGACCGCACCCTCACCTTCGCCAGCTCGGCCAACCCCTCGGGCGTGGGCAACCGCGGCCGCGTCGCGAACATCGGCGAGCGGATCGAGAACGAGGCCGACGTCATCGTCTCGGCCGACTCCTACGTCTCCTCGATCCAGCCGGACAAGGACGAGGACTCCCGCCACGAGCAGGGCGTCATGGTCTCGATGGTGGACGCCTCGGGCGCCCTCATCCCCGTGCAGGGCGGCGAGCGCTCGATCACCCCGGGCCCCGTGCTGATCCGCCGCGGCCTCGACTACGAGCGCATCATGCTGAACCTCGCCGAGCAGTTCAACTCCTGGGACTACCGCCAGGGCGAGTACTACTGATCCGGTGAGGGATCGGATCGACGGCCGGGCCGGGGCGCGCCCCCGGCCCGGCCGTCGTCGTTGCACCGCCAGGACTCCAGCAGGCCGTGAGGGGTCGTCGACCCCTCGCTTCACCGGCGGCCGACGCTCGCCGGCCCCCTCGAGGACCTCGTGATCGACGTCTCCGATGGCGCGGAGCCCCGCGCGCTGCGCGTTCTCGGGTGGGCCGCAGCCGTCTCCCTCCTCCCGGTCGGCGTGACGGCGGCGCTGGCGGGACTCGGAGCGCTCGTGGAACCCGGCTTCGCCTCCCTCCTCCTCTTCCTCGCGGCGGTCGGGCTCCTTCCTGGAGCGCTCGTCTTCGTCCTCCCGTGTGCGGCGCTGGCACTTCGGCGATCGACGTCGACACCGTCGCTCGCTCCGGCCCTCGTCCTGGTTCCAGCGTGGCTGGCAGCCCTAATCGTCGTGTCGCCGTCGATAGCGCTCGTGGTCGGCGTGGCCGACGGGCAGCCGAGCGCGAGCAGTGTCCTGCAGGCGGTCGCTCCGGGCCCGGCGCTCCTCGTCGCCGTCCCGCCGAGCATCCTCGCTCTGGGCCTCTCCCTGCTGCTTCTCGCGCTCGGGCGACGGCGGCTCCGCCGGTCCGGTGAGCCACGGCACGAGGAGCGGGCGCCCGGATGGTACGAGTGATCGCGGGCGAGTCCCGCCGTCAGAGCTCCAGCACGTCGCCCGGCTCGAGGGCGTGGTACTCGCCGCCGCCCTCGCGCGCCGCCCAGCCGAGCCGGTCGTGGCCGAGCGAGCGCCCCGCCTCCGAGAGCACCTGCTCGTGGGTCGCGAAGGCGTGCCGCGGGGCGAGCTCGAGCACGTAGTCCATCGCCTCGGCGATCTTCATCCACGGTGCTCCCGAGGGAGCAGCGAGGATCTCGACATCGACGCCCTCCGGCACTGTGAACGAGTCGCCGGCGTAGTAGACCCGGCCGTTCACCAGGACGCCCACGTTGTCGATCACGGGGATGCTGCGGTGGATCACCGCGTGACGGGAGCCGAAGAAGCGCAGCTCGAACGGGCCCACCGTCACGACATCGCCGTCGGCGACCGTCTCGACGTCGAAGCCCTCGGCGGCGGCGGCGACCCCGGCCGGGCCGAGGATCCGCAGCGACGGGGCCGCGTCGCGCAGGCGCTGCAGCTGCTCCGGGGTCCAGTGGTCGGCGTGCTCGTGGGTGAGCACCACGGCGACGGTGTCGGTCGTCCCCTCGACGGGCCGGGTGAAGGACCCCGGATCGATCACCAGCCGGGCGCCGTCCTCCTCGATCAGGACGGCGGCGTGCTCGAGTTTCGTCAGTCTCATGCCCCGAGCCAACCGCCTCGGCGGGCGGCGGGCAAGGCCGGGGCCGAGCGGAGACCGGATGGGCCGGGCGCTCGATTTGCGTCGATGCGGATCCGTGTGCAACACTCTTCGAGTTGCAAAAACGCGGCCCCATCGTTTAGCGGCCTAGGACGTCGCCCTCTCACGGCGGTAACGCGGGTTCAAATCCCGCTGGGGTCACCACGGCAACACGAGAAGAACCCCCGGTCTGACCGGGGGTTCTTCTCGTTTAACACCCGGGTGCTCGCCACGCGGCACCCGCTCGACGCATCGCGCCGATCGCCTCGTTCCCGCTCCGCCTCCCCGGGGCCGCATCCCGCCGGATCGGCGCTAGGATCGCATCCGCGAAGGGGAGTATCCCGCCTTTCCGCTCCCGTCAGTACGCACCGCCCCTGCGCGGCGCCGGGGGCGGGACGGGTGACGCGGACCGGCACGGCCGTCCGCTCCCCGGGGAGAGACTTTCGGCCCCCACCCACTCGGAAGGCCCTCATGCTCGATCTGCCCGTCTGGTTCGTGATCGGCTCGTTCGTCGTCCTGAGCCTGATCCTCGCCGCCGACCTGCTGCTGGTCTACAAGCGCCCGCACGTGCCGAGCCTGAAGGAGTCGGGGCTGTGGGTCGGCTTCTACGTGTCGCTGGCGCTCGTGTTCGCGCTGCTGATGCTGATCCTCGGCGGCGGCGAGCTGGCCGGCCAGTTCGTCGCAGGCTGGCTGACCGAGTACAGCCTCTCGGTCGACAACCTGTTCGTCTTCGTCATCATCATGGGCCGCTTCGCGGTGCCGGCGAAGCTCCAGCAGGAGGTGCTGATGGTGGGCATCATCATCGCGCTGGTCTTCCGCGGCGTCTTCATCCTGCTCGGCGCGCAGCTCATCGAGAGCTTCAGCTGGATCTTCTACCTCTTCGGCGCGTTCCTGGTCTACACGGCCTGGAACCAGGCGTTCGGCGCGGAGGACGAGGACGAGGGCACCGACAACCTGCTCATCCGGCTCCTGCGCCGCCGCGTCAAGATCTCGGACTCGTTCGACGGCTCCAGGATCCGCACCACGATCGACGGCACGCGCCACTTCACGCCGATGCTGATCGTGTTCCTCGCGATCGGCTCGACCGACCTGCTCTTCGCGCTCGACTCGATCCCGGCGATCTTCGGCATCACCGAGAGCCCCTTCATCGTGTTCACCGCGAACGTCTTCGCGCTGATGGGGCTCCGCCAGCTCTACTTCCTGCTCGGCGGGCTGATCGACAAGCTCGAGTACCTCAAGTACGGGATCGCGTTCATCCTCGCCTTCATCGGCGTGAAGCTCGTCCTGCACGCCCTGCACGAGAACGACCTGCCCTTCCTCAACGGGGGCGAGCCGGTGCCGGTGTGGGACATCGACACGATCACCTCGCTCGTGGTCATCGTGCTGAGCATGACCGTGGCGACGCTGGCGAGCCTGGCGAAGATGCGCCGCGAGCACCGCCACATCCAGCTGCACGACGGGCACCCCGAGGTCGTCGCGGACGACGCCCGGTCCTCCGCCGAGGAGAAGTGATCCCGCGATGACGACGACCACGGTCGACCTGCCCCAGGGGGCGCTGCGGCTCGCCGTCAGCAGCAGCACCGACGTCGGCGCCGTCCGCCGCGTCAACGAGGACGCCCTCCTCGCCGACGAGCTGCTCCTGGCAGTCGCGGACGGGATGGGCGGGCACGCACGAGGGGACCTCGCGAGCGCAGCCGCCGTCGAGGCGCTGCGCGAGAACCGGCCGACGAGCCTGGGTCCGGTGGACGCGGTGTTCGACCTGGTGGAGGGCGCCAACACGGCCGTGCGCGCGCTCGACGTGGGCGGTGCGCTCTGCGGCACGACGCTGACCGGGCTGATGCTCGTGCTCCCCGAGCCCGCGGGCCCGGCCCGCTGGGCGCTGTTCAACGTCGGGGACTCCCGCGTCTACCGCTGGGACGGTGCCGAACTCCAGCAGCTGACGGTGGACCACTCCGCCGTGCAGGAGCTCGTCTCGGCCGGCCTGCTCACCCCCGAGTCGGCGGAGTCGCATCCCGACCGCAACATCGTCACCCGCGCCCTCGGCGCCGACGAGGAGGTCGAGACGGACGTCTGGACGCTGCCCGTCGTGCCGCGCGCCAGCTACCTGCTCTGCTCCGACGGGCTGACGAAGGAGCTCTCCGACCAGCGGATCGCCGCCCTGTTCGCCCGCCGCGACTCCGGCGACCCTGCCGACCTCGCTCAGGCGCTCGTGCGTGCGGCGGTCGAGGCCGGCGGACGGGACAACGTCACCGTCGTCGTCGTCGACGCCGTGCTCGACGCCCGCGCCTGAGCCGGGCGACTCCGTGCCGCGCCCGCCCGGGAGGCGGGGGAGCGCGGTGCTATTCTCGGTCCATGCTGAGTGGCCCGCACCTCCTTCCGTGCCGCGACGAGACCTCGAACTGACGGCCTCCCTCGTCGCGGTGCCTCGCCCGGCCGAGCAGCGACTCCAGGAGGAGAAGGAACCGTCATGATCGAGACCACACCCGGCACAGCCGCGCCCGCGTCGAGTGGAGCAGGGACCGGCAGGAGAGCCGAGAAGCCGCGCACCCTCGCCGAGAAGGTCTGGGACGACCACGTCGTCGTCGCGGGCGAGAACGGCGCTCCCGACCTGCTCTACATCGACCTGCACCTGCTGCACGAGGTGACCAGCCCGCAGCCGTTCGACGGCCTGCGTGCCGCGGGGCGCCCGCTGCGCCGGCCGGACCTCACCATCGCCACCGAGGACCACAACACGCCGACCCTCGAGATCGGACGCCCCATCGAGGATCCGATCAGCCGCACCCAGATCGACGCGCTGCGCCGCAACGCCGGCGAGTTCGGCGTCCGCCTGCACTCCCTGGGCGACGTCGAGCAGGGCATCGTGCATGTCGTCGGCCCCCAGTTGGGCCTGACGATGCCCGGCGTCACGGTGGTCTGCGGCGACTCGCACACCTCCACGCACGGCGCGTTCGGCGCGATCGCCTTCGGCATCGGCACGAGCGAGGTCGAGCACGTGATGGCGACGCAGACGCTGCCGCTGCAACCCTTCAAGACGATGGCGATCACGGTCGAGGGCACGCTGAAGGAGGGGGTGACGGCCAAGGACATCATCCTCGCGGTCATCGCCCGCATCGGCACCGGCGGCGGCCAGGGCTACATCCTCGAGTACCGCGGCTCCGCGATCCGCGCGCTCTCGATGGAGGGCCGGATGACGATCTGCAACATGTCGATCGAGGCGGGTGCGCGGGCCGGCATGGTCGCGCCGGACGAGACGACCTTCGCCTACCTGCACGGCCGCCCGCACGCTCCGGCGGGCGAGGACTGGGACGCCGCGGTCGCCTACTGGCGGACGCTGCCGAGCGACGAGGGCGCCGTGTTCGACGCCGAGGTCGTGATCGACGCCGACGCGCTCGAGCCGTTCGTCACCTGGGGCACGAACCCCGGCCAGGGCGTCTCGCTCTCGCAGGCGGTACCGGACCCTGACGTCCTCGACGATCCGAACGAGCGCGCCAGCGCTCTGCGAGCGCTGGAGTACATGGCGCTGGAGCCCGGCACGCCGATGAAGGAGATCCCGGTCGACGTGGTCTTCATGGGCTCCTGCACCAACTCGCGGATCGAGGACCTGCGGGCCTTCGCTGCCGTCGTCGAGGGGCGCACCAAGGCCCCCGGCGTCCGCGTGATGGTCGTCCCCGGCTCCGCCCGGGTGCGGCTCGAGGCCGAGGCCGAGGGGATCGACCGGATCGTCACCGCGTTCGGCGCGGAGTGGCGCTTCGCCGGCTGCTCGATGTGCCTCGGGATGAACACCGACCAGCTCGTCCTGGGGGAGCGCGTGGCCTCCACGTCCAACCGCAACTTCGAGGGTCGTCAGGGCAAGGGGGCGAAGACCCACCTCGTCTCGCCCCTCGTCGCCGCGGCCACGGCCGTGCGCGGCACCCTCTCCAGTCCCTCCGATCTGGAGCCGGTCCGCGAGAGAGCAGGAGTCTGACCGTGCAGAAGTTCGAGACCGTCACGGCCCTCGCCGCGCCACTGAAGCGCGCCAACGTCGACACCGACCAGATCCTCCCCGGCATCTACCTCCGCCGCATCACGAAGACCGGCTTCGAGGACGCGCTCTTCCACGGCTGGCGGCAGGACGCGGACTTCGTCCTCAACCAGGAGCGCTACCGCGGCGCCGGCATCCTCGTCGCCGGCCCCGACTTCGCCATCGGCTCCAGCCGCGAGCACGCCGTCTGGGCGCTGCGCGACTTCGGCTTCCGGGTCGTCATCTCCCCCCGCTTCGGCGACATCTTCCGGGGCAACGCCGGCAAGCAGGGACTGCTCGCGGCCGTCGTCTCGGAGCCCGACGTCGAGCGGCTGTGGGAGATCATCGAGGGCACCCCGGGAATAGAACCGACGGTGGATCTGGTTGCGCGTACGGTCACCGCCGGTGGCGAGACCTTCGACTTCGAGATCGACGACTACACTCGATGGCGCCTGATCGAGGGCCTGGACGACATCGGCCTGACCCTGCGCGACGAAGCGCTCATTTCCGAATTCGAGACCCGCCGCGAGAGCTGGCGGCCCAAGACATTGCCGGTGAAATAGCGTGAACACACTTCTTCAGGACGCCAAGGCCCTGCAGGACGCCAAGGCGTCGGGAGCACGGGTGGGAATGACGACCGAGCGGATCACCATCAAAGGCGGGCGACCGCTGGTGGGCCGGATCGAGCTCAAGGGGGCCAAGAACCTGGTCACCAAGGCGATGGTCGCGGCGCTGCTCGGCGAGACCGCCTCCACCCTCCGCGACGTGCCCGACATCAGCGACGTCCGCGTCGTGAAGGGCCTGCTCGAAGTCCACGGCGTCAAGGTGAAGCAGGGCGCCGAGGTGGGCGAGCTGATCCTCGACCCCTCCAACGTCGAGTCCGCGCACTTCGCCGACATCGACGCGCACGCCGGCTCCAGCCGCATCCCGATCCTCTTCTGCGGCCCGCTGCTGCACCGCCTGGGCGAGGCGTTCATCCCCGACCTCGGCGGCTGCCGCATCGGCGACCGCCCGATCGACTACCACCTCGAGGTGCTGCGCAACTTCGGCGCCGTCGTCGAGAAGCTGCCCTCGGGCATCCGGATGTCGGCACCCGAGGGCCTGCACGGCGCCAAGGTGTCGCTGCCCTACCCGAGCGTCGGAGCGACCGAGCAGGTCCTCCTGACCGCGGTGCGCGCCTCCGGCATCACCGAGCTCTCGGGCGCGGCGATCGAGCCCGAGATCATGGACCTGATCAACATCCTGCAGAAGATGGGCGCCATCATCTCGGTCGACACCGACCGCGTGATCCGCATCGAGGGCGTGGACCGGCTCACCGGCTACTCCCACCGCGCGCTCTTCGACCGCAACGAGGCGGCCTCCTGGGCGGCCGCGGCCCTCGCGACCGACGGCGACATCTTCGTCGGCGGCGCCCGCCAGCAGGAGATGACCACCTTCCTCAACGTCTTCCGCAAGGTCGGCGGCGCGTTCGAGATCGCCGAGGACGGCATCCGCTTCTACCACCCGGGCGGCGAGCTCAAGCCGGTCATCATCGAGACCGACGTGCACCCCGGCTTCATGACCGACTGGCAGCAGCCGCTGGTCGTGGCGCTCACGAAGGCCAAGGGCGTCTCGATCGTGCACGAGACCGTCTACGAGCAGCGCTTCGGCTTCGTCGACGCGCTCGTCGAGATGGGCGCGACCATCCAGATCCACCGCGAGTGCCTCGGCGGGCAGGCCTGCCGCTTCGGGCAGCGCAACTTCATGCACTCGGCCGTGATCTCGGGACCCTCGAAGCTGCACGGCGCCGACATCGTCGTGCCGGATCTGCGCGGCGGCTTCTCGCACCTGATCGCGGCGCTCTCGGCCGAGGGCACCTCGACGGTCTCGAACGTCGGCATCATCAGCCGCGGCTACGAGAACTTCCTCACCAAGCTCGAGCTGCTGGGCGCCGACTTCTCGCTCGACGCGTAGCCGCCCACCGGGACCCCGGTGCCGCTGAGGACGACCGTCCTCAGCGGCCCGGGGTCCTGTCGCGCCCGGGCGCGCCCCACGCGGGCGGTTCCGCGTCCTCCTCCAGGCGTCCCCGGATCCGCTTCTCGAGGAGCGCGAGCGTCGTCTCCGGCGCGGGCCGGAGGCTCAGCGGTCCGGGCGACTCGACCAGGACCAGCGTGAGGCGTCCGCGCCGCGTGCCGGCCAGGACGACCTCGAGGGCCTCGCGCGGACGCAGGCCCACCAGCACCCACCGCCGCTCCAGCCGCGCGATCGCGCCCAGGGCACGACGACGCCCCAGTCGCCGAAGGAGACGGTCAGTCCCCGGCGGCGCGGCACGACCACCGCGTAGGGCCGCAGCGTCGGCAGCGGGAACCGCGGCTCGACACGACGGAGGCCCGCTCCGAGCCGGCCGCGTCCGAGGACCGCGACGCCGCCGGTCGCCTCCGCCTCGACGTGGGCGAGCGGTGCCACCGCCACGCGCCAGAGGGCGTCGACCCCGCCGATCACGAGGGCGACGGCCGCCGAGCCGCCGACGAGGACCGCGAGCGTCAGCAGGAGGCCGTCGCCGAGCGCGGCCGCGTCGCGTCCGGCCTGCGTGGCGAGCAGCACGACTCCCCACACGAGCAGGAGCACCAGGCCGGACTGCGCGATCGGCGAGTCGGCGAGGCGGCCGAGCGCTCGGCCGACGGCGTCCCACGGCGACGGGCGGCGACGCGGACGGGGCGTGCCGGTACCGTACCCGGCGGCCGGGCCGCTCCTCCCACCGCGGGGCCCCGCTGCTCCCGGGCGTGGGGACGCGGCCCCTCCGATGCGGGATGCGAGGATGGGCGGGTGTCTGAGCGAAGCCGTCCGTCCATCTTCTGGTTCCTCGCGGCGGCGGTGATCCCCGTGATGACCGCCTCGGTCGACCTGCGGATCCGGAACGGCGACAAGATCCCGAGCACCGGAGCCTTCGTGTTCGCGCCGAACCACTACACCGAGATCGACCCGATCATCACGGGCTGGACCCTGTGGCGCGCCGGCCGCGCACCGCGCTTCCTCGCCAAGGCCTCGCTGTTCTCGGTGCCCGTGCTCGGCTCGATCCTGCGCGGCTCCGGGCAGATCCCCGTCGAGCGCTCGGGCTCGGTCCGCGGCAGCGAGCCGCTGAAGACCGCCAAGGCTCTCGTGGACGAGGGCCGCTCGGTCATCATCTACCCCGAGGGCACCCTCACCCGCGACCCCGAGCTCTGGCCGATGCGCGGCAAGACGGGAGCGGTGCGGATGGCGCTGCAGTACGGCCTGCCTGTCGTCCCGGTCGCGCACTGGGGCGCGCAGCAGCTGATGGGCCGCTACTCCAAGCGGATCACCCTCTTCCGCCGCAAGCGCGTCGACGTGATCGTCGGCGACCCCGTCGACCTGTCCGCCTTCCGCGGACGCAGCCTCGACTCCGCCACACTCAACGAGGCCTCCGCGGTCGTGATGGCGGCGATCACCGCCCTGCTCGAGGAGCTGCGCGGCGAGGCGGCGCCCGAGAAGCGCTGGAACCCCTCCGAGCACAACCAGAAGGGCACGGGTCGCTTTGAGTCCGAGCAGTAGGAAGGCGCCCATCCCCGTGCCCCGCCGCGTCGCCGTCCTCGGCGCCGGCAGCTGGGGCACCACGTTCGCGAAGATCCTCGCCGACGGCGGCTCCGACGTCGTGATGTGGGCGCGCCGCGCCGAGCTGGCCCGCGAGATCACCGAGGCCAAGCGCAACAGCGACTACCTCCCCGGCATCAACCTCCCGCGCAACATCCGGGCCACGCCGCGCATCGAGGAGGCGCTGGAGGGCGCGGACCACGTCTACCTCTCCATCCCGTCGCAGTCGCTGCGGAGCAACCTCGAGGCGATCACGCCGTTCCTCACCGAGCGCACGGTGCTGGTGAGCCTGATGAAGGGCGTCGAGAAGGGCACCGGCCAGCGGATGAGCGAGGTGATCGCGCAGATGCTGCCGGTCTCTCTCGACCGGATCGCCGTCGCCTCCGGGCCCAACCTCGCCCTCGAGATCGCCAAGGAGCAGCCGACCGCGGCGGTCATCGCCTCCGAGAGCCTCGTCACCGCGCAGGAGGTGGCTCTCGCGGCGACCAACCGCTACTTCCGCTCCTACGTCAACACCGACGTGATCGGCACCGAGTTCGGCGGCGTGCTGAAGAACCTCATCGCCGTGGCGATCGGCATCGTCGACGGCGTCGGCTACGGCGAGAACACGAAGGCATCGATCATCACGCGCGGTCTCGCCGAGATGACCGACTTCGCGGTCGCGTACGGCGGACGGGCCGAGACGATGGCCGGACTCGCTGGGCTCGGCGACCTCATCGCGACGTCGAGCTCGTCCCTCTCGCGCAACAACACGGCCGGGCGCCTGCTCGGCCAGGGCTACAGCTTCACCGACGTGGTGAAGTCGATGCAGCAGACGGCGGAGGGGCTCGCCTCCGTCGCGCCGGTCCTCGAGCTGGCGCGCGCCAGGGGAGTCGACATGCCCATCGTCGAGCAGGTGTCGCAGGTGCTCGCCGGTACGCTCGATCCGAAGGACATCGCGCCGCACCTGACCACGGATTCGGACGAGCCACAGGGTGAGAGGAACCTCGATGACCAGCAAGCTCCGCGTGGCCGTTCTGTTCGGGGGGCGCTCCAGCGAGCACTCGATCAGCTGCGCAACGGCGGCCGGGGTGCTGCGGGCGATCGACCGTGACCGCTTCGAGGTGATCCCCGTCGGGATCACCTCCGACGGCGCCTTCGTGCTCGAGGAGGACCGTCCTGAGAAGTTCGCTCTCGATGCCGCGTCGCTGCCCCGCGTCGAGGACGACGGCTCCCGTGTGCGCTGGCCGGAGTCGGCCCTCTCGCGTGAGCTCACCGTGACGACCGAGGACGGCGCGACGCGCTCGCTCGGCGAGGTCGACGTGGTGCTGCCGATCCTGCACGGCCCGTGGGGCGAGGACGGCACCGTCCAGGGGATGCTCGAGCTCGTCGGGCTGCCCTACGTCGGCTCGGGCGTGCTCGCGTCGGCGCTCGGCATGGACAAGCACTTCACCAAGACGGTGCTGCGGGCCGCGGGCCTCGCGGTGGCGCCCTGGTACCTCGTGACCGAGGCGGAGTGGCGCGCCGACCCGGGCGACGCCTCCTCGGCCCTCGACGAGCTGGGCCTGCCCGCGTTCGTGAAGCCGGCGCGGGCCGGCTCGAGCGTGGGCGTCAGCCGGATCGACGAGCGCGAGCAGCTCGAGGCCGCGCTGGAGGAGGCGTTCGCGCACGACTCGCGGGTGCTGATCGAGTCGGGCATCGTCGGCCGCGAGGTAGAGATCGGCGTGCTCGGCGGCCGCCGCGGTGCTCCGGCCCGCGCCTCCGTCGCCGGCGAGGTGGTCGTCACCGGCCGCGGCTTCTACGACTTCGAGGCGAAGTACCTCGGGGCGTCCGGCATCGAGCTGGTCTGCCCGGCCGATCTCACCGACGGCGAGCTCTCCGAGATGCGGTCCCTCGCGATCCGCGCCTTCGACGCGATCGGAGCCGAGGGCCTCGCCCGGGTCGACTTCTTCCTCACCGCCGACGGCTTCGTCGTCAACGAGATCAACACCATGCCCGGCTTCACGCCGGTCTCGATGTTCCCGCGCATGTGGGGCGCGAGCGGCGTGGACTACCCGGACCTGATCAGCGAGCTGCTCGACTCGGCGCTCGACCGCGTCCCGGTCGCCGCCCGATGACGTCGGCGCTCGCGCTCCGCGTCGAGGCGGGCGCGGCCGCGGCGCCCTTCGAGCAGATCCGTGAGCAGATCACCGCTCTGATCGCCGCGGGCGAGCTGCCGGTCGGCACGCGGCTGCCGCCGGTGCGCGCGCTGGCCGAGACGCTGGGCGTCGCCGCGGGGACGGTCGCCCGCTCCTACCGGGAGCTGGAGTCGGCGGGCCTGGTCGAGACGCGCGGCCGGGCGGGCACGGTCGTCGCGGGAGGCGTGGACGCGCTGGAGCGCGAGCTGCAGGCCGCGGCCGCCGTGTTCGCGTCCCGCGCGCGCGAGCTGGGGGCGACCTTTGATGGTGCGCTCACCGCAGCGAGTCGAGCCCTCGGCGTCTGACGCTGAAGCTCAGCCGGTGGGCGTGTCCGTCGGATCGAGGGTGTCGGCGTCCGAGACGTCGGTGCACTCGCGCGTCTGCGGGACGTAGGAGACGGCGTTCGCCAGGTCGAGCGCGGCGGAGGATCCGGACGCGCGGCTCTGGTCGACGGTGATCTCCACCGCGGGATCGCGACCGTAGGTGGTCAGCGTGTAGATGTCCTCGTCCTTCTGCGTCTCGTCGATGATCCAGTCGACTCCGCTGACGTTCACGCAGAGGTCCGTCGTCGGGCCGGGCACCTCGACTCCGCAGTGGAGGATGACGGCGGCCGGGGTGCCCCAGGCGGCGGTGCCCTGAGCGTTCGTCTCGCGCTCGGGCTGCTCCGCGACCACGTCGGGCAGGCGCACCGAGACCTCCGCGCAGCCGGTGCTCGTCGCATCGGCGGCGGGCTCGAGGGCGACGCTGGCCGAGCAGCCCGAGAGCAGCAGGACGGCGGCGGCGGCGGCGAGAAGGGGGGAGCGGAGTCGGCGGGGGGACATCGCCGACAACGCTAGCGTGTGAACCATGGCAGAGGATCGGAGTCCCACCCTGGCCGAGCTCAGCGAGGGCGAGGTGCTCGCGAGGGTGCTGGCCCGGCTCGGCGGCCCGGGCGCGGAGACCCTGGTCGGGCCCGGCGACGACTGCGCGGTGCTGCGCGCTCCCGACGGCCGCTTCGTGGTGACCACGGACATGATGGTGCACGGCCCCGACTTCCGGCTGGCCTGGTCGCGCCCGGCGGACCTGGGCTGGAAGGCGGCGGCCTCGAACCTCGCCGACGTCGCGGCGATGGGGGCCCGTCCCACCGGGCTCGTCGTCGCGCTCGCGGCACCCCAGTCGCTGGGCGTCGACGTGCTGGAGGGGATCGCGGGCGGCCTCGCCGCCGGCTGCGCCGCGATGGCGCCGGGATGCGGAGTCGTCGGGGGAGACCTGTCCGCCTCCGCGACGCTGACGCTCTCGATCACGGCGTTCGGCTCGCTCGACGGACGACCGCCGGTGCTCCGCAGCGGTGCGAGGCCGGGGGACGTGCTCGCCGTGGCCGGTCCGCTGGGACGAGCGGGGCTCGGGCTGCGCCTGCTGTTCGAGCAGGCGCGGCGGGACGGGGAGCCGTCGGCCGACCTCGCCGCCCGGCTCCGCGAGCGGCATCCGTCCCTCCTCGAGGCGCAGCTGCGCCCGACCGCGCCGATCTCCGCGGGCGAGGCCGCGGGCGGGACCGCCACCGCGATGATGGACGTCTCGGACGGCGTGGTGCTCGACGCCCGTCGGATGGCGCGTGCGAGCGGAGTGGCGATCGACCTCGATGCCGCGGCGGTCGACGTGCACGCGCGCGGGCTCACGGGCGTGGAGGGCGTGGACCTCGACCTGGCGAGGGCGTTGGTGCTGGGAGGCGGCGAGGACCACGCGATGCTCGCGTGCTTCCCGCCCGCCGCGGCGCTGCCGGAGGGCTTCGTCCCGCTCGGGGTCGTCCGCGAGGGGGACCCGGAGGTGCGCCTGGGCGGGGTCGCGCTCGAGGGGCGCGGGGGCTGGGACCCGTACCTCGGCTGGGACGGCGCGGCGGGCTGAGGCCGGTCAGCCGGCCGCGGAGGAAGCGGGCGAGACGGGCGACGCCGGTGAAGCCCACCAGATCGTGGTCTCGCCGTAGTCCTTCCTCCGCTCCCGCTCCAGACCCGCGGGCCAGCGCGGCTCCGGGCTGCGGGAGCTCCGCTCCACGACGACCACCGCGTCCTCGCGCAGCAGCGGCAGCACGCCGGCGAGATCGGCGGCGAGGTCGTCCTCGCCGAGGTCGTAGGGCGGGTCGAGGAACACCGTGTCCGTGTTGAGGGCCGGGGACCCGTCGAGGAAGGAGCGGACCGAGCCGGTCACCACCTCGATCCGCGGGGCGGGCCGCTTGTTCTTGGCAGCCGCGGTCACGATCGCCCGTGCGTTCTCGCCCGCGGTCCGGGCGGCCTTCGGGTCGCGCTCGACCAGGACGACCGCGCTCGCTCCGCGGCTGGCCGACTCGAGCCCGAGGGCGCCGGAGCCCGCGTAGAGGTCGACCACCGTCGCGCCGTCGAGGGCGTCCCGGGCCTCGAGGGCCGAGAAGACGGCCTCGCGCACGCGGTCGCTGGTGGGGCGGGTGCCCGCGCGCGGGACCCGGAGGGTGAGCGAGCCGGCGAATCCGGCGATGATCCTGGTCACCGGATCGAGCATAGGGCGGCACCCCTGCCCACGGCGTCCGGCGGCCGCCGCGCGCTCCCGCCTGGCGGCACACTGCGAACTCTCGGAACCTGGACCCTTTTCCCGTCAGGACTGCGAGAATCCCTAGCTATGACGTCGCTCGAAGACACCCGCTCCGCTGTCGGCCGCCGAGCGGCTCCCGAGACGCCCCTGACCCGCGAGGAGTTCACGGCGCACTGCGGCGCCGTCCTCGGGAACCTCACCCGCGTGATCGACGGCAAGTCGGCCGAGGTCTCGATGGCGCTGACGGTGTTTCTCGCCGGTGGGCACCTCCTGATGGAGGACGTCCCCGGCACCGGCAAGACGGTCCTGGCGAAGTCGCTGGCGGCCTCGGTCGGCGGCAGCGTCGCGCGCATCCAGTTCACGCCCGACCTGCTCCCCTCCGACGTCACGGGGGTCTCGGTCTACAACCAGGCGACCCGCGACTTCGAGTTCAAGCCGGGCCCGGTCTTCGCGAACATCCTGATCGGCGACGAGATCAACCGGGCCTCGCCCAAGACGCAGTCGGCGCTGCTGGAGTGCATGGAGGAGCGCCAGGTCTCGGTCGACGGCACCACCCACCTCCTCCCGCGCCCCTTCGCCGTGATCGCGACGCAGAACCCGGTCGAGATGGAGGGCACCTACTCGCTGCCCGAGGCCCAGCGCGACCGCTTCATGGCCCGCCTCTCGCTCGGCTACCCCGATGAGCGCGCCGAGCTCGAGATGATCCGCACCCGCGACTCGGCCAGCCCGCTCGAGGAGCTGCGGCCCGTCGTGGGCCTCGCCGAGCTCGAGCGGATGATGGCCTACGTGCGCTCCGTGTACGTCGCACCACCCGTGCAGGAGTACGTGGTGGCGATCATGCAGGCCACGCGGGTCGACCCCGAGCTGCGGCTCGGGGGGAGCCCGCGCGCCACGCTCCAGCTGATCGCCGCCGCGAAGGCTCTCGCCGCCCTCAGCGACCGCGACTTCGTGGTGCCGGACGACGTCGACGCGCTCGCCGTCCCCGTGCTCGGCCACCGCCTCCTGCCCGCCACGCGCCTCCCCGGCCGCTCCGGCGCCGGATCCTCGCACTCGGTCACCGAGATCGTGCAGCGCATCGTCGCGGCCACCCCCGTCCCCTTCGGCAACCGTGGCGACTGAGGCCCGCGCCGCCGAGACGCCGTCGTCCCGTCTCGGCGGTCTGCCCGCGCTCCGCGGGGTCGCGCTGACGCTGCGCGGCTGGGCGCTCGTTCTGCTGGGCGTCGCGGGAGTGGTGATCGCGCCGCTGACAGAGTTCCGCGAGCTGCTGTTCGTCGGCCTGGTGCTGCTGGGCCTGCCCCTGGGCGCGCTCGTCTCCCTGCTCCTGGCGCCGGCGTCGTTCCGAGTGCAGCGCCGCTTCGCTCCCCAGACCGTCGCGGCCGGCGACGTGGTGGAGGTCGACGTGCTGCTCGAGAACCGCGGCCGCGCCGTCCGCAGCGGGGCGCGCGCCCACGACCGGCTCGAGCGCGTGGAGCGCGGGGTCGTCGTCGGCCGGGCGGTCGCCGAGGGCGTCTTCGGGCTGCCGGGCGTCCCGTCGGGCGGCCGCGTGCGCGCCCGCTACCGTCTGCCCGCCGAGCGGCGCGGGATCCACCGCATCGGCCCGCTGCGCCTGGTGCGCGGCGACGGCCTCGGGCTCGCGCTCCGCGAGAGCGTCGTGGGGGCTGCGCAGCCGTTCGTCGTGACTCCGCGGGTCGTGCCGCTCCAGAGCGACGTCCTGGACGCGCACGGAGCAGGCGGATCGAGCCCGGTCGCGCACGCGACGGCCGGCGCCGGCACGGACGACGTGATCCCGCGCGACTACCGCCCGGGGGACGCCATGCGCCGGGTGCACTGGCGGGCGAGCGCCCGCTCCGGTGAGCTCATGGTCCGCCAGGACGAGCAGAACACCGATCCGCACGCGTGGATCCTCCTCGAGACCCGGGCCGAGCGCGTGCTCGAGCGGCGCGGCGACGACCGGCTCGAGTGGGCGGTGTCGATGACGGCCTCCCTCGCCGTGCACCTGCTCGACCGCGGCTTCGAGACCCACCTCGTCGAGACGGGTGCGGACGGCGAGCCGGAGCACTCGGAGGACGAGCGCGAGGTGGCGCACGACGTGCTGCTGCGCCTGGCCGAGCTGGCGCCCTCGCGCGAGTCGGTCGACGCGGTGACCCGGATCTCGGCCGACATGCGCGACACCGGGGGAGTGCGACCGGTCTTCGCCGTCCTCACCCGACTCCTCGAGTCGGACCTCGACGCCCTCGGCTCCCTGGCCGCGCAGTCGCGCCCCGCGATCGCCTTCGTCGTCGCCGGCACCGCTGAGGAGGAGGCGGCTCTCGCCTCGCTCGGCTGGTACGCGGTGTCCGTCGACCCGAGTGCCTCCGTCGAGGAGGCGTGGGCGCAGGCCCTCGCTCTGCGGGTGGTGGCGTGAGCCGCCGCGTCGAGAGCGATCCGCGCGCCGGGTCGGCTCCTCTGAGCGGTCTGCTCTTCCTCGCGATCACGGCCGCCGCCGCCGGGATCGGGCGGCTCCTCGTCGGCGTCGACTGGCTGGTGCTCCTCGCGAGCGCGGTCGCCGTGGTGCTCGGCGTCCCGGCCGCCGCCCGGGCTCTGCGCATGCACCCCGTCGTCCCGCCGATCCTCGGCACGCTGACGATGGTCGGCGTGCTGACCGCGATGTTCGTGCCCGGTCGGGCCCTGCTGTTCGTGATCCCCACGCCCGGCGCCGTCGCGCAGGCGGAGGCGCTCGCGCAGGGCGGCTTCCAGTCCATCGCCCAGCAGGGGCTCCCGGCCATCGCCGACGACGGCATCTCGTTCCTCCTGATCGGCGGGGTGGTCGTGCTCGCCTGGGCGGCCGACCTGTTCGCCTTCTCCGTCCGCCTCCCCGCCCTGGCCGGTCTGTTCCCTGCGGCGCTGCTCGCGGTGCCGGCGATCGTGGACCCCTCCGAGGTGTCCTGGGCGAGCCTCGTCGTCACTGCGCTCGCCTACGCGGGCGTGCTCGCCGCCACGGCCGCCCCTCGCCGCCCGAGCGGCCCGAGCGCGGCCGCGGCCGTGCTGCCCGCCTTCGCGGCCGTGACCGTCGTCGTCCTGGGCGCGGGAGTCGTCGCCGGGTCGGCGGCAGGCTACGCGCGCACCACCGCCCCCTCGGGCGTCTCCGGCAGCCTCTTCAACGGCGCGATCGACCCGGTGGTCGCTCTCGGCGCGGACCTGCGCCGCCCGAACCCCGTGACCGTGCTGCGCTACGCCACCGACTCCGACCTGCCCGTCTACCTCCGCGTGCTGACCGTCTCGGACTTCGACGGTGACGACTGGGCGCCGAGCGAGACGGAGCAGACCGCTCCGATCGAGGCGCCGATCGCGCCCGAGGGGCTCTCCGAGAGCGTGCCGCGCGAGGCGGAGGAGGTCGACGTCTCGGTGGAGACGCTGCGGAGCCAGTGGCTCCCCGTGCCGTATCCGGTCTCGTCGCTGACGGGCGTCGGCGACGGCTGGCTCCAGGACGTGCAGGACGGCTCGATCCGCGGCGACGCGACGACCCGCTCCGGAGACGACTACCAGGTGCAGGCGCTGCGGCTCGAGCCCGACCCGCAGCAGCTGCTCGCCGCGCCCGCGCCGTCCGGCGTCGACCGGTACCTCTCGCTCCCCGACGACGTGCCCGAGATCGTCCGCACCACCGCCGAGGAGGTCACGGCGGAGGCTCCGACCGCCTACGACCGGGCGCGCGCGCTGCAGACGTACTTCCGCTCGTCCGAGTTCCGCTACTCCGAGGACACCCCCGCGGAGGAGGGCTACGACGGCGACGGAGTCGGCGTGCTCTCGGCGTTCCTGACGACGAAGGAGGGCTACTGCGTCCACTTCGCCTCGGCGATGGCGGTGATGGCGCGCGAGCTCGGGATCCCGTCGCGGCTCGCCATCGGCTACCAGCCCGGCTCCGTCGTGCCCTCCGGCGGCAGCGACCTGACCACCTACCGCGTCCTCTCCTCCGACCTGCACGCCTGGCCCGAGCTGTACTTCGAGGGAGTCGGCTGGCTGCCCTTCGAGCCGACGCCCAGCCGCGGCGCTCCGGCCTCCTACACCCTGCCGAGCGCGACGGCCTCCTCGGGCCCCACCGCCCCGGGCTCGACCGCGACCACCGCGCCCGGTGCGACCAGCGCTCCCGCCGCGACACCCACTCCGACGGCCGCGTCGGCGACGCCGACCCCCGGTGCCGTCGGCGCCTCGAGCACCACGGCGGCTCCCGCGGCCACGCTCTGGGTGCTGCTCCTGCTGCTCGTGCTCGTCCCCTGGCTGATGCGCGCCGTCCAGCGCGCGCTGCGGCGCCGGTCCGCGCGCTCCGGCTCCGTCGAGGCCGCGTGGGCCGAGCTGCTGGCGACCGCCCGCGACCTGGGCGTCCCCGTGGAGGGCACGGAGTCTCCGCGCGCGCAGGAGGCCCGCATGGCTCCCGCCCTCGACCCCGGAGCGGCGGCACGTCTGCAGGGGCTCCGGGAGCGCGTCGAGCGCCGGCGCTACTCGCCGTCCGCGAGCGAGTCGGAGGCGTGGGACGACGCGACCGCCGTGGCCGCCGCGCTCCGCGGCTCCGCGGGTGCCGGTCGTCGGGTGCTCGCGTCGGTCGTGCCCCGCTCGGCGCTGGACCCGGTCGCCCGGCTCGCGCGTCCGAGGTCCGACCTATGATCGCTAGGTGATCCCGGACCCCCTCGACGCCTCGCTCGCGCCGCTGATCGGGCCGCGCACGGCGAGTGCGGTCGAGAAGGCCTTCGGGTACCGCACGGTCGGCGAGCTCCTGGGCCACTACCCGCGCCGCTACGCGAAGCGGGGCGAGCTGACGGCGCTCTCGCGTCTCCCCGTGGGAGAGAGCGTGACGATCGTGGCGGAGGTCCGCGAGGTGCGCGAGCGGCCGATGCGCAACCGGCGCGGCACCCTGCTCGAGGTCGTCATCTCGGACGGCTCGGGCACGCTCTCGCTGACGTTCTTCGGACAGCCCTGGCGCGCGGCGAAGCTCCACCGCGGCGTGCGCGGGATCTTCGCGGGCACGGTCTCGATGTTCCGCGACACCCCGCAGCTCACGCATCCCGACTACCGTCTGTTCGACGACGAGGAGGCCGCCGCGACGGAGACGGGAGGCGGTGAGCTCGCGAAGGACTGGGCCGAGCGGCCGATCCCGATCTACCCGGCGACCAGCGCGCTCTCGAGCTGGCAGCTCCAGGCCGCGATCGGCGTGCTGCTGGACGGCTTGCGCGACGTGCCCGACCCGATGCCCGAGCAGGTGCGCGCCGGCCGCTCGCTGCTGGGCCTCGGCGAGGCGCTGGAGCTGATCCACCGCCCGCAGCGGGAGGGCGAGGAGGCGCAGGCGCGCGAGACGCTCCGCTTCCACGAGGCGTTCCTCCTGCAGCTCGCCCTGCTCGAGCGCCGGGCCTCGGCGCGCAGCAGCCCCGCGACCGCCCGCGTGCCCGGCCCCGGCGGGCTGCTCGAGCGCTTCGACGCCGCGCTGCCCTTCGCCCTCACCGGCGACCAGACCGCGGTGGGGCACGAGATCGCCGCCGATCTGGCGGCCGAGAGCCCGATGACCCGGCTGGTGCAGGGCGAGGTCGGCTCCGGCAAGACCCTCGTCGCGCTCCGGGCGATGCTCGCCACGGCCGAGAGCGGCGGGCAGGCGGCGCTGCTCGCTCCCACCGAGGTGCTCGCGGGGCAGCACCTCCGCTCGATCGCGAGGACCCTCGGCCCGGAGCTCGCGGCCGAGCTGGTGCCGACCCTCCTCACCGGCGGGCTGGGGGCGGCGCAGCGCCGCGCTGCCCTCCTCCGGATCGTCTCGGGCACGGCGAAGATCGTCGTCGGCACGCACGCCCTCCTCGGCGACGCGGTCTCCTTCTACGACCTGGGCCTCGTCGTGATCGACGAGCAGCACCGCTTCGGCGTGGACCAGCGGGACGCCCTGCGCCGGAAGGGCGCCACCCCGCCGCACGTGCTGGTGCTGACGGCCACGCCCATCCCGCGGACCGTCGCCATGACGGTCTTCGGCGATCTCGACACCTCGACCATCCGCGAGCTGCCCGCCGGGCGCCCCGGCATCACGAGCCACGTGGTCCCGCTCGCCGACCATCCCGCGTGGATCGCGCGGGCGTGGGAGCGCGCCGAGGAGGAGATCCGCTCGGGCCACCAGGTCTACCTCGTCTGCCCGGCGATCGAGCCGGGGGAGCCCGCCGAGGGCGCGCAGCCGCCCGAGGAGGACGCCGCCGCGCCGCTCACGACCGTCGCGGCCACGCTCGAGGGCGTGCGCGCGCATCCGCTGCTCGGGAAGCGGCGGTCGGCCGCGCTGCACGGGCGGATGACGACGGAGGAGAAGGACGCCGTGATGCGCTCCTTCGCCGCGGGGGAGATCGACGTCCTGGTGTCGACGACGGTCATCGAGGTCGGCGTGGACGTGCCGAACGCCTCGATGATGGTCGTGCTCGACGCGGAGCGGTTCGGGGTCTCGCAGCTGCACCAGCTCCGCGGGCGCATCGGGCGCGGCGGCGTCGCGGGGGTGTGCCTGTTCGTGACGGCGGCGGAGGCGGGGACGGTCGCGCGCGAGCGGGTGGAGGCGGTCGCCGCGACGCTCGACGGCTTCGCGCTCGCCGAGGTCGACCTCGAGCTGCGCCGCGAGGGCGACGTGCTGGGCGACTCGCAGTCCGGCGGGCGCTCGTCGCTCCGCCTGCTGCGGGTGGTGCAGGACGCCGACGTGATCGTGGAGGCGCGGGCGCTGGCCGAGCGGCTCCTCGCGGAGGACCCGTCGCTCGCCGCGCACGACCGGCTCCGTGCCGCGCTCGAGCGCCGCGTGCAGGACCGCGACCGGGAGTTCCTCGCCAAGAGCTAGGCGGTGCCCGCCCGCTACTCTGTCGGCATGGCCCGCATCGCCGTCGTCCCCGGCTCCTTCGACCCCGTGACCC
Organism: Rathayibacter sp. AY1C1; assembly: GCF_002932105.1. Classification (NCBI taxonomy): domain Bacteria; kingdom Bacillati; phylum Actinomycetota; class Actinomycetes; order Micrococcales; family Microbacteriaceae; genus Rathayibacter; species Rathayibacter sp. AY1C1. The sequence continues at coordinate 64,141 of NZ_PSWH01000012.1, forward strand.
TCGGTCATCTCGACGTGATCGAGCGGGCCGCGCGCCTGGTCGACGAGCTGCACGTCGTGGTGGTGCACAACCCCGCCAAGACCGCGCTGCTGCCGATCGCCCAGCGCGTCTCGCTCATCGAGCAGTCGATCGCGGACGCGGGCGTCGAGGGACGGATCGTCGTCGCCTCGTGGAGCATGGGCCTGCTCGTCGACTACTGCACCGACGTCGGCGCGAGCATCCTGGTGAAGGGCATCCGCTCGCAGGTCGATGTGGCGTACGAGACCCCCATGGCGATCGTGAACCGCAACCTCGCGCACGTCGAGACGGTGTTCCTCCTGCCCGATCCCGCGCACGCCCACGTGTCGAGCTCGCTGGTGAGGCAGGTCTCCTCCCTCGGCGGCGACGTCGCCCCCTACGTGCCGCCCGCGGTCGCCGCGTACCTCGCCGCCGGCTGAGGCGCCGCCGATCGTCCACTCGGGTGATCTCGGGCCGTGGACCCGTGCGCCCGCGGCAGCCGGGAGAATGGACCGGTGAGCGAGACGCGCGTGCAGGCCTGGGCCCTCGACGGCATCCCGGAGGTGACTCCCGGTGACGACCTGCTCGAGCTGATCCTCGAGGCCGTCGCCGCCGCCGCCGAGGAGGACCGGCCCGCGGACGGCGACATCCTCGTGGTCACGAGCAAGATCGTCTCGAAGGCGGAGGGGCGCGTCGTCGCCGCGACCGACCGCGAGGACGCGATCACGGCCGAGACCGTCCGCGTCGTCGCCACCCGGGCGCACGGCTCCGGCGTCACCCGCATCGTCGAGAACCGCCTCGGGATCGTCCAGGCGGCGGCCGGAGTCGACGCCAGCAACGTCGCGGAGGGGACGGTCCTCCTCCTCCCCCTCGACCCGGACGCCTCGGCGCGGGCCCTCTGCGCGGGCCTCCGGGAGCGGCTCGGCGTGGAGGTGGGCGTGCTCGTCAGCGACACCCTGGGCCGCGCGTGGCGGGTCGGGCAGACCGACGCGGCCATCGGGGCCTCCGGCGTCCTCGTGATCGACGACCTCCGCGGCGGAGTCGACGCCCTGGGGCGCACGCTGGGAGTGACCATGCCGGCCGTCGCGGACGAGATCGCCGCGCTCGGCGACCTGGTGAAGGGCAAGGCGAGCGGACGCCCCGTCGCCGTCGTCCGCGGGCTCGCCCGCCTGGTGACGAGGGTCGAGAGCCCGGGTGCCCGCACGCTGACCCGCACGGGCCCCGACGACATGTTCCGCCTCGGCGCCGACGAGGCCTTCGCCGAGGGCTTCGCGGCCGGAGCAGCCTCGCGCGAGGAGCGCGCGTGACCGGCTGGAGCGCGGTCGTCGTGTTCAAGGGCCGCGGCGGCTCGAAGACGCGCCTCGACGTGCCGGGCCGCGCGGCGCTGGCCGAGGCGTTCCTCCTGGACACGCTCGCCGCCGTGGCCGCCGCGGAGCCGGTGGCGAGCCTTCTCCTGGTCACCTCCGACGCCGGTGCGGCCGACCGCGCACGGGCGGAGCACCCGCAGCTGGTGGTGGTGCCCGACCCGGGGACCCTCGACGCCGCCGTGTCCGGGGGAGCCGAGGCCGCCCTCCACCGCCGGCCGGGCGCCCCGGTGATCGTGCTGACCGGGGACCTGCCCGCCCTGCTGCCGTCGGACCTCTCCGAGGCGCTCGCGACGCGGTCGCTCCCGGCCGTCGTCCCGGACCGCGAAGGGAGCGGCACCACGGCGCTCCTGCTGGCGGCCGGAGCCCTCGTCGCTCCGGCGTTCGGCCCGGGCTCTCTGGCCCGGCACCGCGACGCGGGCTGCGCCGTCGTCGTGCTGCCCGGCTCGTCGACGCTGAGGCTGGACGTCGACACGCTCGCCGATCTCGGAGACGCGGAGGAGGCCGGCGTCGGCCCGCACACCTCCCGCGCGCTGGCCGCAGCGGCCTGACGCGCAGGGAGTCCGAGCCGCGGACGCGATCAGCCGGCGAGCAGCCCCGCCTCGAACGCCGCCGTCAGGCCCGCGTCGATCGCGAGCGGTGCGCCGTCGACCGAGCGGACGGGGATCGCCCGCCGGGTGCTCGACACCAGCCACGCCGCATCCGCACCGGTGAGCGCCGTGACCGGCAGCTCGTGGCGCGACGATGCGAGCCCGCGGCGCTCGCCCAGCGCGAGGACCCGCTCGACCGTCGTGCCGGCGAGCACGCTGCCCGAGAGCGGCGTCGCGAGCACCCCGTCGCCGAGGAGCACCAGGCTCGACGTCGCCCCCTCGAGGAGAAGCCCGTCGCTCGTGCGCCAGACCACGTCGTCCGCGCCCCGGGACGCCGCCTCGCGCAGCGCCGCCCGGGTGACGGCGCCCGAGGTGGTCTTGACGCCCGGGAGCAGCCACGGCGCGAGCGGACCGCTCGCGTACCCGCGGTCCAGCACGACGACGGCCGCGCCCTTCTCCCGGAGAGCGCTCGAGTCGGGAGTCGGAGCCGCGCGCACGGTGCACCGGGCGGAGTCGCCCGACCCGTGGGCGGCGATGAAGCGGACCGTCAGGTCGTCGACCCGATCGTGCTCCGCCACGGCGAGGTCGACCGCTCGGGACCAGAGGGGCGCCTCCGGGATCGTCAGCCCGACGGCCCGGGCCGATCCGGCCAGCCTCTCGAGGTGCTCGCCGAGCGCACGGGGACGTCCGTCGAGGACCGCGACGGTCTCGAAGACCCCGTCGCCGCGGAGGTAGCCCGCCTCGTCGACGCGGACGAGCGGACCCTCCGGGTCGCGGAGGACGACGGCGCCGGAGGTGATCTCGACCAGGACGGGGGTGCTCATCCGCCCATCCTGCCCCCGGCGGAGCCTCAGCGGGGGAGGAGGCCGCTCGCCACGTCGGACGGCTCGACGATCTCGCGCCACGGCTCCGGCCGGAGTCCTGCCGAGCCGAGCACGTCGGCCCCGGCGAGGAGATCCACGTCGAGACCGGTCAGCTCGCCGATCGCGGCGACCGGCAGCTGGAACGTCCTGAAGCCGCCGAGCGGCACCAGGCCCTCGCGCACGCGCTCCACGAGCTCGCTCTGGTCGAGCAGGTACGCGCTCGTCGCGAGCGTCGATCCGTCCGGGCTCCACGCCGCGATCTTCCAGAAGCGGCGGGGGATGCCCGTACCGCGGTAGACCGGGTCGTCGTCCGCGAGCACGGGCCCGGTGAAGACGCTCAGGCGCGTGCGCCAGGTCTGCGCGTACTCGAGCACCAGCGTCTCGAGCCCGAGCCACAGCTCCTGCGACTGGTTGAAGCCGCTCGCCTGGGGCGCGGCGTTCGTGTAGCAGAAGCTGTCGCGGTTGGCCGCGGCGGCCTCGTCCCGGTCGCCCCAGACGGGGTCGCGGCGGCGGACGAGGTGGCCCCGGTCGAGGTCGTTGCGGGCGTACACCTCCGGCCCGGTCTGCTCGGAGGCGGGGATGCGGTCGTCGAGGTGCCAGTCGTCGCCGCGGCCGAGCTCGACCAGGCGCGCGCCGTCGATGTTCACGGCCGTCGAGACGGCCAGGCGCCGCTCCGGATCCAGCAGCACCTCGAAGTGCGTGTACGGCAGGAGCCGCACCGGGCGCTCGACCCTCAGGCGCGGCGCACCCGCGGGGACGCCGAGGAAGTCCGCGTCGAAGCTCACTCCTCGACCTCCGCCTTCGGAGTCGCCGTGGCTGTCGCTGTCGGGGTCGCCGTGGGCGTCGCCGGGGGAGCCTCGGTCGCGGGGACTCCCGTGCCGGTCGGAGCCGGAGCCGGTGCCTGGGTGGCGGGAGCCGGGACCTGCGAGCCGTTGCTGATCAGCAGGGCGATGTCGGAGTAGCGCGCGACGGTCGTGCCCGCGGCCGGGTCGGTGCCCGCCACCACGCCGGCCGGGAGCGACGAGTCGATGGTCGCCCCCTCCTCGACGTCGAAGCCGAGGTCCTCCAGCGCCTCCGTGGCGTCGTCGACCGAGCGGCCGGAGACGGTCGGCACGGCGATCTGGCGGCCGTTCAGCAGGGCGCTGCTGGGCTCCTCGAAGTCGTCTCCGCCGTACTTCTGGTCGGCGCGGGTCATCACCGAGTTCCAGATGTAGTGGCGGATGTTGGAGGCGTACGGGCGGCTCTCGAGCTCCGAGTTCGGGAAGCGGACCTCGCGCATCGAGGTGTGGCCGTCGATGTTGCCCACCCAGACCACGGTCGCGACGCGCGAGCTCGCCCCGTCCATCCAGGTCGATTCCGCGTTGTCGGTGGTGCCCGTCTTGCCGATGTGCTCGATGCCGTCGTCCGGGTCGGACTGGGCGGCCGTGCCGCCGGTGACGACGCGCTGCAGGGCGTAGTTCGCGACCGCCGTCAGCTCGGGGCTGAGGGCCTGGTTGCAGGTGGAGGTCGGCGGCTGGACGGCGGCGCCGGTCGCGTCGGTGATCGCGTCGATGGCGATCGCGGAGCAGGCGGTGCCGTTGTTGGCGAAGCCGGCGAAGGCGGTGACCATCGAGAGGGGGGAGATGAGCGTGTCCGAGCCGAGGACGGCGGACGGCTTGTAGTCGACCTCGCCGCCGTCGGCCGCCTTCACGCCGAAGCCGACCGCGCGGTCGCGGATCGCGCAGAGGTCGAGCTGCTGCGCCATCGAGACGTAGACGGTGTTGATCGACTGCATCGTGCCGGTCAGCACGCTGTAGCTGCCGTTCTCGCTGTCGTCGTTGTTGACCTCGTAGGAGGTGTCGAGCTCGCCGCCGGGCGCGCAGCTGGCGGGGAAGCCCGAGAAGGTGCGCTCGCGGCCGTTGATCGTCTCGTTCAGGGTGCGTCCGCTCGCGAGCCACTGCGCGAGCGTGAACACCTTGTAGGTCGATCCGACCTGGAACCCGGCGGAGCCGCCGTAGGCCGTGTCGGTGTTGAAGTTGACGGCGGAGAAGTTCGCGCCGTTGACGGCGCCGGCCGCGTCGTAGTCCTTGTTCTGCACCATCGCCAGGATCCGGCCGGTGCCGACCTCCATCGAGACGGTCGCGCTGCCGATGTTGGTGTCGAGGGTGGGGACCTTGGGGACGGCGTTGTTCGTCGCGTTCGCCGCGGTGTCCTGCAGGTCGCGGTCGAGCGTCGTGTAGATCTTGTAGCCGCCGCGCTGGAAGTTCGCGAGGCGGGTGTCCGCGTCGTCGCCGAACGCCGGGTCGTTCTGGACGACGCGGGTGATGTAGTCGCAGAAGAAGGCCGCGTTGCCGGCGGTCTGGCAGCCCGTGGGCGTCTGCGTGATCGCGGGGACGACCTCCTCGGCGACGGCGGCGTCGTGGTCGGCCTGCGAGATCTTCCCCTCCTGCAGCATCTGGTCGAGGACGTAGTCGCGGCGGATCTTGTTGTCCGGGATGTTCTCGGGCTGGTCGATCCTGAGGCCGTTGGGGTTGTTGACCGTGGCGATCAGGCTCGCGGCCTGCGCCAGGCTCAGGTCGGCCGCGGTGGTCGAGAAGTAGTACTCGGCCGCCGCCTGGATGCCGTAGACCTGCCCGCCGAAGCCCGCGATGTTGAGGTAGCCGAGGAGGATGTCGTCCTTGCTGTACTTCTTCTCGAGGTCGACGGCGAGCTTCATCTCCTTGAGCTTGCGGCTCGGAGTGGTCGCGGTCGCCTCCTCGTAGGCGGCCTCGGAGGCCGCCTCGTCGGTCGCGCTCAGCGACTCCGCCTTCTGCACGAGGACGTTCTTGACGTACTGCTGAGTGATGGAGGATCCGCCCTGGAGGTCCCCGCCGACGATGTTGCTGAGCACCGCGCGGATCGTGCCCTGCAGGTCGACGCCGCCGTGGTCGTAGAAGCGCGGGTCCTCGGTCGAGACCGCCGCGTCCTTCACGGACTGGCTGACCTGGTCGAAGGCCACCTCCTCGCGGTTCTGCGCGTAGAAGGAGGCGAGCAGCTCGTCCGAGCCGTCGGTGCGCTTGGCGTAGATCTCGGTCTTCTGGGCCAGCTGGCCGAGCTCGAGGTACTCCGGCACCGTCTCGAACAGCCCGATCGGGTTGTTCTCGGCGAGACCGGTGACGGCGAGGGCGGGAGTGACCCCGACCGTGATCAGCAGGCCCCCGGCGAGGCTGGCTCCGACGATCCCGAGGACCCGGGCGAGCACGCCGCCGCGGGCGGTTCCTTGCGCAGACATGGCTACGAGAGTAGGCGACGAGTCTGGATCCGTCGTGCGGCCGCGCTCGCGGGCCCTGATGCCCGCCCTCCCGGCCCCGGGAACGACGGCCGCCGGTACGGTGAGCGGGTGACCAGAGCCCGAGCATGACCGCCTCCGCCGACCCCGCCGAGACGCGCAGCCGCGCGGTGCTCGTGGTGGCCGTCCTCGCCTCCTTCGTCGCCTTCCTCGACGGCACCGTCGTCAACGTCGCCCTGCCCGCCATCACCCGCGAGCTCGGCGGCGGGCTCGCGGTGCAGCAGTGGGTGGTCGACGGGTACCTGATCACGCTCGGCGCGCTGATCCTCGTGGCCGGCTCGCTCGCCGACCGCATCGGCCGGGCCCGCAGCATGACCATCGGCCTGATCGGCTTCGGCGTCACCTCGCTGCTGTGCGCGCTGGCCCCCACCGCCGAGGTCCTCATCGTGGCGCGGATGCTCCAGGGCGCCGCCGGCGCGATCCTCGTGCCCAGCTCGCTCGCCCTCATCATCGCGACCGTCCACGGCGCCGCGCAGGCCCGGACCATCGGCGCGTGGACGGCCTGGACCGGCACGGCGACGATCGCCGGCCCCGTGCTCGGCGGCCTGCTGGTGGACGCGGGCTCGTGGCGGTACGTCTTCGCGCTCAACCTGCTGCCGATCGCGGTGACGCTGGTCCTGCTGCGCAGGCTCGGCGCGGTCGACTCGGGGACCCGGGTGCCGATCGACGGCGTCGGCGCGGTGCTCGGGGTCATCGGCCTGGGAGGGCCGGTGTTCGCGCTGATCGAGCAGGAGCGGCTCGGGATCCAGCATCCGCTCGTGCTGACCGCCCTGATCGGGGGAGTCGCCGCCCTCGTCGCGTTCGTCGTGTGGGAGCGGCGCGCGGCGCATCCGATGCTGCCGCTGTCGCTGTTCGCGTCGCGGAACTTCACCGTCGGCAACGTCTCGACGGCGTTCGTCTACGGCGCGCTCTCCTTCGGCTTCTTCGCGCTGGGCCTGTTCCTCCAGCAGACCCTGGGCTTCTCGGCGACCCTGGCCGGGCTCGCGACGCTCCCGCCGACGATCCTGCTGCTCCTGCTCTCGCAGATCTCCGGGTCGCTGTCGGCGCGGTTCGGCCCGCGGCTCTTCATGGGCGTCGGACCGCTGATCGCCGCGGCCGGGTTCCTCCTGCTCTCCTTCGTCGACGAGGGCGCCGACTACGCCACGCAGCTGCTGCCGGGCATCCTCCTGTTCGGCTTCGGCCTCGCGGTGACGGTCGCCCCGCTGACCTCGACGATCCTCGGTGCGGTCGAGGACGGGCACAGCGGAGTCGGCTCCGCCGTGAACAACGCCGTCTCGCGCATCGCGGGGCTGGTCGCCATCGCCGCGACCTCGCTCGTGGTCGGCGACTCGCTCGACGTCGAGGGCTTCTCCCGTGCCGCCGTCGCGACCTCCGCCCTCCTGGTCGCCGGCGGCGTCGTCTCCCTCCTCGGCATCCGCAACCCGGCTCCCGCCGACCGCTGACGACTGCTCGGGGAGCGTCTCCGACCCCCGTCCGGGGTGCGGCGCTCCGTGTTCACGCGGTGTCCGCCGATCCTTCGACGGAACGTGGATGAAATAGTTGTCGCTACATGGAATACTGATCGACGTCGATGCGCTTGCATACATCGGACGGGGACGCTCTCCCCGCGACGACCGTCACACTCGAGGAGAAACCATGACCGACACCGTCACCATCCCCGGCTACAAGGCCGGCACCTGGGTCATCGACCCCACCCACAGCGAGGTCGCGTTCAGCGTCCGCCACCTGATGATCAGCAAGGTCAAGGGCAAGTTCGAGCGCTTCACCGCCACGTTCACCACCGGCGAGAACCCGCTCGACTCCAAGGTCGAGGCCACCGCCGAGGTCGCCTCCGTCAACACCAACGAGCCCAACCGCGACGGCCACCTCCGCACCGGCGACTTCTTCGAGGCCGAGAAGTACCCGGAGATCCACTTCGTCTCGACCGCCGTCCGCCCGAACGGCGACGACTTCCTCGTCGACGGCGAGCTCACCATCAAGGGCACCACCAAGCCCGTCACCTTCGAGGTGGAGTTCGGCGGCTTCGGCACCGACCCCTACGGCAACTACAAGGCCGGCCTCACCGCCAAGGCCACCATCGACCGCACCGACTTCGGTCTGACCTACAACGCGGCCCTCGAGACCGGTGGCGTGCTCATCGGCGAGAAGGTCACCATCACCCTCGACCTGCAGGCCGCCCACCAGGCGTAGTCCGAACCGATCGACCGGAGCCGTCCCTCCCCCCGGGGAGCGGACGGCTCCGTCGTTCCCGGAGCCGGTCCGGGATCAGAGGATGCCGAGCTCCGTCAGCTGCTCGGAGATGCCCGCGCCGTCGGGCGCGAAGACCCAGGTCGTGCCGCTGGTCAGGGAGCGGTCCTCGGCCTTGGAGCGGCCTCCCGCGAGCACCGCCTCGCCGGTGGAGAGCTGGCGGATCGCGATCGCCGCGACCTTGTCGGGGTGCTCGTCCGCGAAGTCGGAGTAGATCTCCTCGTCGTGCTGCCCGTCGTCGCCGACCAGCAGCCAGCGCACGTCCGGGAACTCGGCCGCGAGTCGGCGGAGGTTCATCTCCTTGTGCTGCTTGCCGCTGCGGAACCAGCGGTCGTGCGTCGGGCCCCAGTCGGTCAGGAGGAGCGCTCCGGCCGGGTACAGGTGCCGCGACAGGAAGCGGGTGAGCGCCGGGGCGACGTTCCACGCGCCGGTGGAGAGGTAGATGACCGGGGAGCCCTCGTACTGCCGGGCGAAGCGGTCGAGGAAGACCGCCATGCCGGGCGTGGGCATCCGGGCGTGCTCGTCGAGCACGAAGGTGTTCCAGGCGGCGACGAAGGGGCGGGGGAGCGCGGTGACCATCACCGTGTCGTCCACGTCCGACACGACGCCCAGCCGCGCCTCCGGACGCACGATGAAGACGGGCGCCTCGACGGGCTTCGAGCCCGCGGTCGAGAAGGTGATGGTGTGCCAGCCGGGCTCGAGCGTGATCGGGAGGTCCGCGTCGACGACTCCGCCGCGGTCGGCCGTCACCCGGTGGGTCTGCCCGTCGGCCTCGATGGTCACGACGGCCCCGCTCACGAAGACGCTGGTGAAGCTCCGCCAGCCGCGCACGCCCTCGACGGGGCGGACCTCCTCGACCCCGGGAGGGGTCGGCCGCGTGTAGAGGACGCGGGCCAGGACGCGCAGCTGCGTCGTCGAGCCGTAGCCGGTGTAGGGGATGACCCTCGGGACGTAGCCCTTGCGCTTCACGCGCCTCATCCGGAAGGAGTGGAGTCGGTCCTCGAGGCGGGCGGCGCGGTGCATGACCTCCGCCTTGCCTGCGCTCAGGGGCTTGCTCTCGGGCGTCAGCGGCATCCACCCAGTCTGTCAGACCGGATGCCGGACCGCGGATCGCGCTCTCACGCGATCGTCAGGCTCCGGTGGGCTCGATCAGCTCGGGGCCGTTCGCCGAGACGGAGCCCACGGCCGCGCCGACGCCGTGCACCTCGAGCTCCTCGGCCAGCTCGGCCGCGCCCTCGGCGGCCGCGCGCAGCAGCTCGCCGTCCCCGGGGGACGCCGGGTCCAGCCAGTCCTCGATCAGCTCCGGCTGCAGCAGCACGGGCATCCGCTCGTGCACCTCGGCGAGCGGCCCGGCGGAGGGGCGGGTGAGGACCGTCGCCGAGAGCAGCCACGGAGAGCCCGGCTGGGCCGAGCGCCACCACTCGTAGAGACCGGCGAACAGGAGGAGCGAGCCCTCGCCCGGCGAGACGTAGACGGGTGCCTTCGCCCCGTCCGCGCCGACCCGCCACTCGTACCAGCCCGAGGCGGGCACGATCGCGCGCCGGGAGGCGTAGGACTCGCGGAACGACGGCTTCTCGGCGACGGACTCGATCCGCGCGTTGAACAGCGGCGGCCCCGCGGACGGGTCGGCGGCGGAGCGGGGCACCAGGCCCCAGCGGGCTCCGGCGAGCCGACGCCGCGGCGGGCTGCCCTCCTCGACCCCCTTCATCGACTCCGCGACGACGGCGATCCGCTGGGTCGGCGCGATGTTCCAGGACGGCTCCGGAAGGTCGGCGCCCGGCTCGTCGATGTCGAAGAGCGCCACCAGGTCGGCGGTGGTCTGCGAGAGGACGAAGCGTCCGCACATGGTTTCTCCCGGGTGGATCGGACCCGCGGAGCCGTCGCCCTTCCGGGGGCGCGAAACACGAGGGACTTTCGATGAGACGACCCCGACCGGCGGTCGCCGTGCGTACGATTGTAGGAACCACGACCGAAGGAGCCCGCCGTGCCTCTTGGAAACCTCGTCGATCGACCGTTCGGTGAATCGTCCCAGGTCCGCAACGAGCCGGTGCAGGTGCGCAGCGCCGCCCGTCTCGCCTCGCTGCTCGACGCGGCGGCCGCCGTCGTCGACGAGGTCGGCTTCGACCGCCTGACCACGGCGATGGTCGCCGAGCGCGCGGGAGCCGCGATCGGCACGGTCTACCGCTACTTCCCGGACCGCATCGCCGTCCTCCAGGCGCTGCGCGAGCGGGCTCTCGAGCGCTTCCGCCGCCGCGTCATCACCGAGATCCGCGACACCCACCCGGGCAACTGGTGGGGCGCGGTCGACTGCGCGATCGACGCCTTCTGCGAGATGCACCGCAACGAGCCGGGCTTCCGCTCCATCCGCTTCGTCGACACGATCCACGCCCCCGAGGTCGCGGGCGAGGCGTTCGAGGCCGGCTTCTTCGCCCGCCGCTTCGCCGAGATCCTCGCGTCCGAGTACGGCCTCCCGGGCGGCGCGCAGCTGTCCTTCCGCCTCGAGGTGACCATCGAGGTCGCGGACGCGCTGCTCACGCGCGCGTTCCTCATCGACCCCAACGGCGACCAGCGCTTCATCGACGAGAGCCGCTCGCTGCTGCGCCACTACATGACCTCGCACTACGGAGCCGTCGAGGAGTCCTGACCGGCTAGGGCTGTCAAGGCCCTAGTCGCTCCCGGAACATCCCGCAACACTTCGCGGTCCGGGTTGGCAGGCGGCTGCTAATGGTGTTTTCCTTGCCGCCTGGCCCCGTTCGGGGCCGCGGGCCGTGCAACGGCCGGACGCGCGGAGCGAGAGCGGGCACAGTCGTGGACCAGGGACAGATCGGCGCGCACACCGCCGGACGGCGGGCGGCCTCGTGATCGAGTTCCGCAACGTCAGCAAGCAGTACCCGGACGGCACGCGGGCGGTCGACGACTTCTCGCTCGTGCTGCCCTCCCGGCAGACGACGGTCTTCGTCGGCTCCTCGGGCTGCGGGAAGACCACGATCCTCCGCATGATCAACCGGATGATCGAGCCGACCTCCGGCACCATCGAGATCGACGGCGAGGACATCTCGTCCCTGCCCGCCGTCGCGCTCCGCCGCCGCATCGGCTACGTGATGCAGAACTCCGGCCTCCTGCCGCACCGCAAGGTCATCGACAACATCGCGACCGTGCCGCGGCTGAACGGGGTCGCCAAGAAGCAGGCGCACGCCCGCGCGCTCGAGCTGATGGACACGGTCGGACTGGACCGTGCGCTCGCCGCCCGGTACCCCAGCCAGCTCTCCGGCGGCCAGCAGCAGCGCGTCGGTGTGGCGCGCGGCCTGGCGGTCGACCCGAACATCCTGCTGATGGACGAGCCGTTCGGCGCGGTCGACCCTCTCGTGCGCGCCGACCTGCAGCGCGAGACCCTGCGACTCCAGGACGAGCTCGACAAGACCGTGGTCTTCGTTACCCACGACATCGACGAGGCGTTCCTCCTCGGCGACCAGGTCGTCATCCTCGAGAAGGGCGGCCGGATCGCGCAGAAGGGCTCGCCCGCCGAGATCCTGGCGAACCCCGCGAGCGAGTTCGTCGCCGGCTTCGTCGGTGCCGACCGCGGCAAGCGCTCGCTCCGGATCGAGGAGCGCGACGGCGCCCGCATCGTGGTCGACGGCGACGGGCGCCCGACCGGGGTGCTGCGCGCGCAGGACGGCCCCGCCGCGTGAACTGGGTCGTCAACAACACGGACGCGATCGTCGCGAACCTGCTGGCGCACCTGGCCCTGTCGGTCCCGCCGATCCTGCTCAGCTTCCTCGTCTCGCTGCCGTTCGGCTGGTTCGCGAACCGCTACCGCTGGAGCCGCGGCACCCTGCTGACAGGGCTCGGCGTGCTCTACGCCATCCCCTCGCTGGCCATGTTCATCCTGCTGCCGGTCCTGCTGGGCATCCCGCTCCGCTCGACCGCCAACGTGATCACGGGCCTCACCCTCTACGGCGTCGCGCTGATGGTCCGCACCACCTCGGACGCACTGGGCGCGGTGTCGGACGACGTCCGCCAGTCGGCGACCGCGATGGGCTACTCCGGCTGGGCGCGCTTCTGGCGGGTCGAGTTCCCGCTGGCCGGTCCGGTCCTGCTCTCGGGCCTGCGCGTGGTCACGGTCAGCACGGTCAGCCTGGTGACGGTCGGCGCGGTGCTCGGGATCCAGAGCCTCGGCCTGCTCTTCACCGACGGCTTCCAGCGCGGCATCACCGGTGAGATCGTCACGGGCATCGTCCTCACGATCGTCCTCGCGCTGGTGCTCGACGGACTGCTGGTGCTGATCGGCCGTCTCCTCATGCCCTGGACGGCTCTGGACCGCACGCGCCGCTCGCGCAGACCGGTCGCGGTCGAGAGGGCGGTGACGTCGTGAACCTCATCGCCGAGGCCTTCGCCTGGATCGCCGACCCCGCGCACTGGACCGGGGTCTACGCGATCCCGACCCGTGTCGCCCAGCACGTCGGCATCAGCCTGCTGGTGCTCGTGATCGCGGCCGCGATCGCGATCCCGATCGGCTACCTGATCGGGCACACCGGGCGCGGCAAGGGCATCGCCGTGCCGGTCGCAGGCGGTCTGCGCGCCCTGCCGACGTTGGGCGTGCTCGTCCTCGCGGCGATGAGCCTGGGGCTCGGCCTCGGCGCTCCGGTGATCGCCCTCGTCGTGCTCGCGATCCCGTCGGTGCTCGCCGGCGCGTACTCCGGGCTCGAGGCGGTCGACCGCCGCACGGTCGACGCGGCGCGCTCGATGGGCATGACCGAGTGGCAGATCCTGACGAAGGTCGAGATCCCGCTGGGGCTGCCGCTGCTGATCGGCGGGCTCCGCTCGGCGGCGCTGCAGATCATCGCGACCGCCACGCTCGCCGACTACATCGGCGCCGGCGGCCTCGGGCAGTACATCTTCCGCGGAGTGAAGTCGGGGGACTACCCGCAGATGCTCGCCGGCTCGATCCTGGTGATCGTGCTGACGCTCCTCAGCGAGGTCCTGTTCGCCCTCCTCCAGCGGCTCGCCGTGCCGCGCGGAGTCGTGCTCGGCCTGGCCGGCACCGCCGGCCGCACAGGTTCCCGCGCTTCGTCGCCCCGACGACGCGCGGTGATGGGAATCCCCATCGAAGAAGGGAAATAGCAATGTTCACAGCACATTTCACGAAGGGCCGTGTCGCGCTCAGCGCACTCGCGGTCGGTGCCGTCGTGGCACTGGCAGGGTGTTCCTCGAGCGATCCGCTCGATGAGGGATCGGGTGCGACTGCGGGCAGCGAGACCATCGTGGTCGGCTCGCAGGACTACTACTCGAACGAGATCCTCGCCGAGATCTACGCGCAGGCGCTGGAGAACGACGGCTTCACCGTCGACCGCCAGCTGCGCATCGGCCAGCGCGAGATCTACCTGCCCGAGATCGAGAGCGGATCCATCGACGTCTTCCCGGAGTACGACGGCAGCCTCCTGCAGGCGCTCGAGCCCGACGCGACGGCCACCACCGCCGACGACGTGTACTCCGCGCTCGGCGACGCGCTGCCCGACGGCCTCCGCGCCCTCGACGCCGCTGAGGCCAGCGACCAGAACTCGTACACCGTCACCCAGGCCTTCGCCGACAAGTGGGACCTGACCGACATCGCGTCGCTCAAGAACGTCACCGACCCGATCGTGGTCGGCGGCAACTCCGAGCTGCAGACGCGCCCCTACGGGCCCGACACCCTGCAGTCGAAGTACGGCATCACGACCACCTTCCAGGCGATCGAGGACAGCGGCGGATCGACCACCGTCGACGCGCTCACCAGCGACCAGATCCAGCTGGCGAACGTCTACACGGCCGACCCGAACATCCAGAAGAACGACCTCGTCGCTCTCGAGGACCCGGACGGACTGTTCGTGGCCGACAACGTCGTGCCGATCGTCTCGAGCAAGATCACGGACGACGCGGCCGAGGTGCTGAACGCGGTCAGCGCGAAGCTCACGGCGGACGACCTCGTCGCCCTCAACTCCGAGAGCGTCAACGAGCAGAAGTCCGCGTCCGCGATCGCGGGCGAGTGGCTGAAGTCGGCGGGTCTCGTCGACTGATCCTCCCCGGATCCACGCCCGGAGGCGCGTCACTCGTCGAGGTGACGCGCCTCCGCTCTGTTCAGGAGCTTCTTCCCGAGGAGCACGAGCAGGGCGAAGACGACGATGACGCCCACGAAGACGTAGCCGGCGCCGTGCAGGCTCTCCGAGAGTTCCCGGTAGCTGCCCGCCGCGGCCGCGCCGACGCCGACGTAGGCGGACGACCAGAGCACGCACGCCGGGATCGTCCAGGCCATGAAGGTCCGATAGCGCATCCCGCTCATCCCCACCGTCAGCGGGATCAGCGAGTGCAGCACCGGCAGGAAGCGCGAGAGGAACACGGCGAACCCGCCGCGCCGCGCGAGGTAGCGCTCGGCCTTCAGCCAGTTCTTCTCGCCGAGCCGGCGTCCCAGGCGCGACGCGCGGATCCGCGGCCCGAACCAGCGGCCGAGGTAGAAGCCGACGGACTCGCCGCAGAGGGCGCCGATGACGACCGTGACGGCCAGCGCCGCGAACTGCAGCGGGCTGGTCACGCCGGTCGCGCTGACGATCACGATCGTGTCGCCGGGGACGACGAGGCCCGCCAGGATCGTGGTCTCGAAGAAGATCGCGAGTCCGGCGAGGAGCGTCCGCCAGACCGGGGGGACGCTGACGACGAAGTCCAGGATCCCGGTGAGGGTGTCGTTCACCGGGCGCCCCCGCCCGCCGGGGACTCGATCGGGGGCTGGGGCCGACGGCGGCTCCGGATGCTCGGCATGGCTCGATCGTAGGGGCGCACGGCTGGGCGGCGGCAGGGCTGCGCCCGGGAGGCCGGTGGACGCCGGGCGGTCAGGGGACGGCGACGAGCGCGGAGGCCGCCGGGCCGGTGCCGTTCGCCGTGACCGCCTGCACCGAGAGGGTGTAGCTGCGGCCCGGGACCAGCTTCGTGAAGGTCTGCGAGCGCTTGGTCGCGGCGACCACGGCGCTCCAGGCTCCGGCTCCGCTCGTGTCGGAACCGTCGCGTGACACCCGGTAGCCGGTGACCGCCGAGCCGCCGGTCCCCGCGGGGGGCGACCACGCGAGCGTCGCCGTGCCGTCCGAGCCCGCCGTGGCGGTGACCGCGGTCGGCGCGCCGGGGAGCCCGGCGGCGACGAGGGTCGCCGTCAGCGTGGTGCTGCTCCCGGGAGTGACGACGCTGTGCGAGGCGGCGCCGCCGTCCGACCAGGACGAGAACCGGTAGGCCGTGCCCGACGCGTCGGTCTGGTCCGGGACCTCCAGCTGGAGGGCCGAGCCCGCCCACGAGACGACGGTCGTGCCTCCGGCGACCTCGGTGCCGTTGACGACGACCGTCCGGCCGGCGGGAGCGGTGGCCAGGGTGACGGAGACCTTCTGCGGGGAGAACGTCCGCGTCGCCGTCGTCGACACTCCGCTCGAGTCCGTCGCCGTGACGCTGATCAGGAGGTCGCTGTCCGCGGCGGCGGCGAGGTCCTCCGGGCCGGGGGCGACGAAGGAGAGGTCGTTCCCCGTCAGCGGCCCGAGGAAGGGATGCGTGTGCTGAGCGTGGCGGCGCTGGACGGTCCAGGTGAGCGCCGAGGCGGGCAGGACGCCGTCCTCGGCGTCGGTCGCCGTGGCGCGGAGGCCGTAGCTCCGGCCCGTGACGAACATCCCTCCGTCGGCGGGTGCGGTGATGCTCACCGTCGGGGCACTGTCGCCCGAGGTGATCCTCGTCGTCGCGGGGGCGGAGACGGCTCCCTTCGGATCGCGGACGCGGAGGGACGCGGTCCAGCTGCCGGCGGCGTAACTGTGGGTGAAGGTCGGGCCGGTCGTGATGCGGTCGGGGGTGCCGTCGCCGAACGACCACAGGTAGGTCAGGGCACCGCCCTCCGGGTCGCTGCTGCCCGAGCCGTTCAGCCGCGCGGCGAGAGGAGCCGCGCCGGAGGAGGGGGCGGCGGTGAGGGCCGCGGTCGGAGCGCGGTTCGCCGCGGCGGTGTAGGCGAGGCGCCGGACCTCGCCGCCGTTCGCGTAGCTGGTGTAGAAGAGGTCCTGGGTCCCGCGCGAGGGACCGAAGGCCATGGCGACTGCGCTGCTGCCGCTGAGGCCGGTCACGAGGTCGCCGGCCGCGCCGGTGCGCCCGAGGGTCCGGATCTTCCCGCACACGTAGTCGCCGAAGAGGTACGCGCCGTCGTAGGCGGCCGGCCAGACGCCGCGGGGGACGTAGGCGCCGCCCGTGATCGAGGCGCAGCCGCTGCTGTGCGCGTAGTCGTGGACCGGGTCGGTGAGCCCGGCGGGCGCCGCGGCTCCGCAGTTCGAGGCCGAGCCGGTCTTCGCGCAGTGGCCCTCACGGGTGTTCCAGCCGTAGTCGGCGCCGGCGACGCCCTGGTCGATCTCCTCCCAGGCGTCCTGGCCCACGTCGTTGATGCGGAAGACGGTGCCGGTCGCGTTCGGGTCGAAGGCCATCCGGAACGGATTGCGCAGGCCGCTCGCGAAGGTCTCGCGGCAGCGCAGGCCCTCGGCGGCCGGGGCGAGCCGGCAGGAGGCGGTCCCGGTGCCCAGGTAGGGGTTGCCGGCCGGGACGCCGCCGGTGAGGGTGATCCGGAGGATCTTGCCGTTCAGGATGTTCGGGTCGCGGGCGGCGTCGTTCCGGCCGCCGCAGCCGCTGCCGCCCGGCGAGCCGACTCCGCCGCGGTAGTCGCAGCCGCCGTCGCCGACGCTGACGTAGAGCAGGCCGTCCTTGCCGATGGCGAGGTCGCCGCCGTTGTGGTTGCTCGCGGGGGAGTAGATGCCGTCGAGGAGGACGCGCTCGGAGGCCGGGTCGATGCGGTCGTCGGTGCCGAGCTGGAACGAGGAGACGCGGTTGCGCGGGGCTCCCGCGGGGTTCACCGTGCCGCCGGCGTTGGTCGGGCAGGAGGAGTCGGAGCCCTTCGCGGTGTAGTAGACGACGACGGTGCGCGAGCCCGGTGCCGGGTCGACCGCGAGGCCGAGCACGCCGCGCTCGCCGTTGGCGCAGACCTTCGAGCGCAGGTCGAGGGCCGGGGTGGCGATAAGGCTGCCTCCGCGGATCACCCGGATCGCTCCGGTCTGCGAGGAGACGAGGGTGCGCCCGTCGGTCGTGAAGGCGAGGGCGGTCGGCGCGGGGACGGCCGCCACCCGGGAGTCGGTGAAGCCGGCGGGCACGACGGGAGCGGCGGACGCCGGACCCGCGGGCCCGGCGACGAGCGCGGCGGCCGTGATCGCCAGGACGGTGAGCAGGGCGAGACCGCGGGGGCGGATCCTCGAGCGGGGCATCGGTGACTCCGAGACGGTCGGCGCTGCTGAGCGAGCGGCGGTCTGCGGCGGTGCAGAGGGCGCTGTCGGCGATGACGCGGGGCCAGGATAGGCGCGCGCGGCGGAGGGGCCGTGTCCCCCTTCAGGGTCAACACTGGGGGCTCCGGGCGCGGTGTCCCCGGGCCGCTCACGTCGAGCGGGGCTGCTGTGCGGCGGCCCGCCGGCTCACTCCAGAGCGGGCAGGACCACCGCGCGGACCGCCTCCGAGAACCGGGCGTAGCCGGCCTCGTCGAAGTGCAGGCCGTCGTCGACGAAGAGGGAGGGGTCGACAGAGCCGTCGGAGGTGACGAGCGCGTCGGCGGTGGGGACGAAGGTGACGCGGTCGTCCGTCTCGGCGTAGGCGCTGACCGCGGTGTTGGCGGCGCGGACCTCGGCGCCGACGGAGGCGCGGGCGGGCGTCTCCGCGATCTCGACGTAGAACAGCTCGGCGTCGGGGGCGACCTCCTCCACGCGCTGGAGGTACTCGACGACGGCGCCGGCGGTCTGGGCGCCGGTGCGCGAGCCCTCCTCGCCGCTGATGTCGTTCGCTCCCACGTACACGATCACGGCGCGGGGATCGAAGGGGACGACCATGCGGTCCAGCCACGCGAGGTGATCGGCGACGGTCGTGCCGCCGATCCCGATGTTGTAGGTCTCGAGCGGACGCAGGTCCTCCTTGGAGGTCGTCCAGCGGCCGATCGTGGAGCTGCCCGTGAGGACGATGCTGTGCTGCGGGAACCCGGCGGCGAAGCGCTTCTCGAGACCGGCGACGCGCTCGGCCATGTCGACGGAGGAGGTCGGGCCGGGGTCGGGGGAGCTCGCGGCCGGAGCGCCCGCGCCTCCGCTCCGCGAGGCGAGCGAGAGGGCGATGCCCGCGCCGGCGAGGACCAGCGCGAGCACCAGCAGCGCGACCAGGAGGCGGAGGCGGATGCGGCGGGGGCCGGGGGCGGAGCCGGAGGGCGTCGCTCGAGTCATGGCTCGATCCTCGGGCATCGGCGGGGGCGCGTCGTCCACGAGGAGGCCGTCCGAGGACCCGCGCACCCGGTGGCCGTCTCTCCGTCACCGGATCGCCGTGATCGAATACGCGCAGAACATCACAGAGGATGCACAGCCGTGCGACACTTGCACATCGCCATCGCCATCGTCGCCGCCGGCCGACTTCCGATGGACGATCACGACGAGGACTCATGGCACGCGCACGCATCACCTGGGTGGACACGGCGAAAGGCATCGCGATCATCCTGGTCGCCCTGGCCCACTCCGTGCAGTGGACCACGACGGCCGGGATCGCCCCCGACTCGTGGAACGAGATCAATCTCCTCCTCATCACCTTCCGGATGCCGCTGTTCTTCCTCGCCTCGGGGCTGTTCGCCGGCTCCGTGCTCACCCGGTCGTGGCCGGAGCTCTGGCGTTCGCGGCTGAGCCTGCTGGTCTGGGCCTTCCTGCTCTGGTCCGTGGTGCGGTTCCTCTTCTTCCTGGTGGTGCCCAACCCGGGCGGCACCGACGAGTCCGACCCGCTCGCGCTGCTCCTCCAGCCGGTGATGCCGCACAACGGGCTCTGGTTCCTCTACGCGCTCACGATCTTCTTCGTGGCCGCCAAGCTCGCGCAGGGCCGGATCGACTGGCGGGTGCAGATCGGCATCGCGACCGCGATCGCCGTGGTCTGGTACGCCGTCCGCTCCAGCACCTCCGAGGGCACCGGGAACATCGCCTGGGACGGCATGGCCCGCTACCTGATGTTCTTCCTGCTCGGCCTCTACCTGCGGAACGCGGTGATCGCGTTCGTGGAGCGCCGCGGGATCCTCAGCGGAGTCGGCTTCGGCGTGCTGTTCCTCGTGCTCGCCGGCGTGATCCTCGCCGTCCGCGCCCGCTTCCCGCTGCTGACGATCGGGCTGGTCCTGGTGAGCGTGCTGGCGGTCCTCGCCGGGCTCGTGGTCGCCCGCTTCCTCTCGAACCGGCGCGGCGCGGGCTGGATCACCTTCATCGGCCGCAACACGCTCCCGGTGTACGTGGTGCACGTCCTCTTCGTCTCGCTCGCCACGAGCGCCCTGCTGCTCTTCGACGGAGAGCGCTGGCTCGACGTCATCGGGCCGGTCGTGCCGCTCCTGGTCTGCGGGATAGGCGTCGCGGCAGCACTGGGCTACTGGCGCCTCACCCGCGACCTGCCCGTGCTGAAGTACGGCTTCCAGGCGCCCGCCTGGTTCTCCGGCTCCCGCTCGCGCGTCGACGCCGGCTGACCGCGGGGCGCCCGCCGACGGCGCCTCGGCATCGGCCCCGGGAGTCTCTTGAACGGTTTCCCAGAGCCGATCTCGCGGATGTGCGCCTGGGAATCCGCTGAAGGCCCGTGAGAGGAAGTCTCAGCGCTCCGTCGCCCGCCTGATCGCTCGGCGTCGAGAGGCCGGCGGCGGCTGGTCCGACGGAGGCGAGCCCCGCTCCGCAGTCGCCGCGCGGTGGACTCCCTCGACGTCGAGAGGGACTGTCTCGACGTCGAGCGACCGGTCGGCGGGAGCGCTCGGAGGGGCGTCCGGGGCCACCCCGGAAAGGGTGCCGCCAGGAGCTCGCGGAAGGCCGCACATCCGCCCCAGTACTGGGATCGGAGGCCGTCGGACCCCTTCCGCCGACCTACTCTCGGAGCTGTGAACGAACTCCTGGACCCGCTCCTGCTGTCGAGATGGCAGTTCGGTCTGACGACGATCTACCACTTCCTGTTCGTGCCGCTCACGATCGGCATGGCGCTCACCGTCGCGATCTTCCAGACCTGCTGGGTGCGCACCGGGAAGGTGCACTACCTGCAGCTGACGAAGTTCTTCGGGAAGCTCTTCCTGATCAACTTCGCGATGGGCGTCGTGACCGGGATCGTCCAGGAGTTCCAGTTCGGGATGAACTGGAGCGACTACTCCCGCTTCGTCGGCGACGTCTTCGGGGCCCCGCTGGCGTTCGAGGGCCTGCTCGCCTTCTTCCTCGAGGCGACCTTCATCGGCCTCTGGATCTTCGGCTGGGACAAGCTGCCCGAGAAGCTGCACCTGGCCACCATCTGGCTGACCACGCTCGGCACCACGCTCTCGGCCTACTTCATCATCGCCGCGAACGCGTTCATGCAGAACCCGGTCGGCTTCCGCATCAACGAGACCAAGGGCCGCGCGGAGCTCACCGACATCTGGGCGCTCCTCACCAACAAGGTCGCTCTCGCCGCGTTCCCGCACACGATCTTCGCCTGCTTCATGGTCTCGGCCGCCGTCATCATCAGCGTCGCGGCCTACCACCTCTCGCGGAACCAGCACCTCGAGACCATGCGCCCCGCGCTGAGGTTCGGCGCCTGGATGATGCTCGTCAGCGGCGGCCTGACCCTGTTCACCGGCGACTCGCTCGGCCTCGCGATGGTCGACACGCAGCCGATGAAGATGGCGGCCGCGGAGGCGCTCTACAGGACCTCCACGGGCGTCGACGCCTCCTTCTCCGTCTTCACCTGGGGCACGCCGGACGGCTCGAGCGAGCTGTTCTCGATCCGCATCCCCTACCTGCTCTCCTTCCTCTCGACGCACACCTTCACCGGCACGGTCGAAGGCATCAACGACCTCCAGGCGCAGTACACCCAGGTCTACGGACCCGGCGACTACACGCCGATCATCTGGGTCACCTACTGGTCGTTCCGCTGGATGATGGCCCTCGGCGTCCTGGCCATCGGCATCGCCGCGGCCGGCCTCTGGTTCACCCGGAAGGGCCGCGAGCCGAAGCAGTGGATGTGGAAGGTCGCGATCTGGGCCGCCCCGCTGCCGCTGATGGCGATGATCGTGGGCTGGGTCTTCACCGAGATGGGCCGCCAGCCGTGGCTCGTGTTCGGACTGCTGAAGACCGCCGACGGAGTCTCGCCCGGAGTGAGCGGCCTCGAGGTCCTGATCTCGCTGCTCGCCTTCACCGCGATCTACGGCACGCTCGCCGTGGTCGAGTTCCGCCTGATCAAACGGGCCGCGCAGGCCGGCCCCGACGACGCTCCCGAGGTCGACGAGGAGAGCGGTCGCCCGCAGCTCGTCGGCACCGTCTACTAGGAGGCACCCCTCATGGATCTCGCCGTTCTCTGGTTCTGGATCGTCGCGTTTTTCTTCATCGGCTACTTCGTCCTCGACGGGTTCGACTTCGGCGTCGGCATGTCGCTCCCGTTCCTCGGGCGCGACGACACCGACCGCCGCGTGCTGATCAACACGATCGGCCCGGTGTGGGACCTGAACGAGACGTGGGTGATCGTCGCCGGCGCCGCCCTGTTCGCCGCGTTCCCGGAGTGGTACGCCACGCTCTTCAGCGGGTTCTACCTGCCGCTTCTGCTCATCCTGCTCGCGCTGATCGCCCGCGGCGTCTCGTTCGAGTACCGGCACCAGCGTCCGGAGGCGCAGTGGAAGCGGCGCTTCGACACGATGATCGTCGTCGGCTCCGCGGTGCCCGCCTTCCTCTGGGGCGTGGCCTTCGCGAACATCGTGCAGGGCGTCCCGATGGACGCCGACCACAACTTCACCGGCACCGTCCTGGACCTGCTGAACCCCTACGCGCTCCTGGGCGGAGCGACGACCCTCCTGCTCTTCTTCACGCACGGAGTCGTCTTCGTCGCCCTGAAGACGGAGGGGGAGATCCGCGAGCGTGCGCGCCGCCTGGCGACCCGCGCGGGGCTGCTCACCGTGGTCGTCGCCGCGGTCTTCCTGGCCTGGACCAACCTCGGCCAGGGGAGCACCGCCTCCTGGGCGCTCTCGGCGGGCGCGGCCGCGACCCTCGTCGGCGGCTGGCTCGCGATCACGCGAGGCCGGGAGGGACGCGCCTTCGCGCTGCTGGCCGGCACCATCGCGCTCGCCGTGCTCGCCCTCTTCGCGACGCTGTTCCCCGCGGTGATGCCGGCCTCGAACGTCCCCGCCTACGGGCTGACGATCGAGAACGCCTCCAGCACGCCCTATACGCTGGCGGTCATGAGTTGGACCGCCCTGGTGTTCGTGCCGCTCATCGTCGGCTACCAGGCCTGGACCTACTGGATCTTCCGCAAGCGCATCAGCCGCGCGCACATCCCGGTCGACGCCCACTGACGTGAAGCCCCTCGATCCGCGCCTGCTCCGCTACGCCCGGGCGGCCCGCGTGTTCCTCCTGCTCGGCGGGGTGCTCGCGCTGGCGAGGACCCTGGCGATCGTCGCCTTCGCGTGGCTCGTGGCGCAGCTGGTGGCCGGTGCGGTCGACGGGAGGAGCGCCGACGATCTCGCGCCGCTGCTGGCCGCCCTGCTCGCGGTCGTCGCGGCGCGGGCGGCTCTCGCCTGGGCGACCGAGGTGAACGCGGTACGCGGAGGAGCAGGAGCGAAGGCGCAGCTGCGGCAGGCGGTCCTCGCCGCACTGGTCGAGCTCGGCCCGGCGGGCCGCTCCGAAGGGGGCTCGGGCGGGGTCGTCGCGCTGCTGGGTGGCGGACTGGACTCCCTCGACGGCTACTTCGCCCGCTACCTCCCGCAGCTGATCGCCACCGCGGTGGCGACGCCGCTCCTGACGCTCGTGGTCTTCCTCGCCGATCCGCTCAGCGCGGTGTTCCTGGTGGTGACCCTGCCGCTCATCCCGGTGTTCATGGTGCTGATCGGCTGGGCGACCCAGGCCGTGCAGGCGCGGCAGTGGGAGCGGCTGCAGGCCCTCGCGTCCGGCTTCGTCGACACCGTCGGCGGCCTCGCGACGCTCAAGATCTTCGGGCGGGCCGAGCGGCAGGCGACGCGGATCCGCGCGCTGACCGAGGACTACCGCGTGCACACAATGAAGGTGCTGCGAGTGACCTTCGTCAGCGGCTTCGTGCTGGAGCTCGCCGGCTCGCTCTCGGTCGCACTGGTCGCCGTCTCGATCGGGCTGCGGCTCGTCGACGGCTCGCTGGGGCTGGCCGTCGGGCTGTTCGTCCTGGTGCTGGCGCCGGACGTGTTCCTGCCGGTGCGCCAGGTCGGTGCCGAGTTCCATGCGGCGGCCGACGGGGTGCAGGCGGCGGACCGCGCCTTCGCCGTCCTCGAGTGCGCGGCGGCCCTGCCCCCTCGCGGGAAGGCTCCGGCGGCGACGGGGGCGCTCGAGCTGCGGGGTCTCGCGGTCGACGACGGACGCGGGCGGACGCTCGCTCCTGTCGACGCGGTGCTCCCCGTCGGGTCGATCACCGCGGTGACCGGGCCCAGCGGGTCCGGGAAGTCGACGCTGCTCGCCGCGCTCGCGGGCTTCGTGCCCTTCTCGGGCACGCTGCTGCTCGGCGGGTCGCCGGTCGCGGATCTGCGGTCGACGCTCGCCTGGGCGGGCCAGCGGCCCGACCTGCTCCCGGGGAGCGTCGCCTCCGCCGTCGGGCTCGGAGCACTCTCGCCGGACCCCGAGCGCGTGCGGCGGGCCCTGGCGATCGCCGCGGTCGACGTGGACCCCGAGCGTCGGCTCGACGCCGAGGGGACGGGCCTCTCGGGCGGGCAGAGCGCCCGTGTCGCCGTCGCCCGCGCTGTGCACCGCCTGCTCGAGCGCGGGTGCGCGGTGCTGGCCCTGGACGAGCCGACCGCCGCCCTCGACGAGGAGTCCGAGCGGGCGCTGCTCGCCGGACTCCGGACGCTGGCGGAGAGCGGGACGATCGTCGTCGTCGCCAGCCACCGGCCGGCGACCGTCGCGGCGGCCGACGCCGTGATCGCCCTGGCGCCGGCGGGGGCGGTCGCGAGGTGAACCGCTCCGACGTCCTCCGCGCCGCGATGCCCGGGCCGCGCCGCTTCCTGCCGGGTCTGTCCTTCGGGCTGCTCTCCTCCTCGGCCGTCGTGGCGCTGCTGGCCTGCTCGGCCTGGCTGATCGTCCGCGCGGCCGAGCAGCCGCCGATCCTGTTCCTCTCCATGGCCGTCGTGGGCGTGCGGGCGTTCGCGCTGGCGCGGGCCTTCTTCCGCTACCTCGAGCGGCTGACCGGCCACGACGCCGCCTTCCGCGCGCTCGCGGAGCTCCGGGCGGGCGTCTACGAGCGCCTGGTGCCGGTCGCGCCGGACGGGCTGGGCCGCGTGCGCCGCGGCGACCTGGTCTCCCGGGTGGTGGCGGACGTCGACGCCCAGCAGGACGTGCCGCTGCGCGTCGTGCAGCCGCTGGTCGTCGCGGCACTGGTCGCTGCGGTCTCCGTGGTCGGCGTCTGGCTGCTGCTGCCGGCGATGGGCGCCGTGCTGCTGGCGCTGCTCGTCCTCGCCTTCGCCGGCGGGGCTCTGGGCGCCGGCCGGCTCTCCGCGCAGGCGGACCGCGAGCTGGCGCCGCTGCGCGGGGAGCTCGCCGAGCGCCTCAACCTGCTGGTCACCCGCCTCGACGTGCTCATCGCCTTCGATGCGGCGAGCGACGCTCTGGCGAACGTGGCACGCGCGGAGGAGTCGCTCGCCCGGGCGGCGCGTCGACGGGCGGCCTCCACCGGACTGGCCGCGGCCGTCCTCGCCCTCTGCTCGGGCGGTGCGGTCTGGGCGGGCCTCGTGCTCGGGATCCCGGTGATCGGCGACCTCGGCGGTCCGGCGCTGGGAGTCGTCGCGCTCGTGCCGCTCGCGGTGTTCGAGGTCGCCGCCGCCGCGCCGCTCGCTGTGCAGGCGGCGCGCACCGCGCTCTCGAGCGCTCAGCGCCTGGCCGATCTGGACGCCGAGGCGGCGTCGCCGGCGCTCGCGACCGACGCGGACGTGGACCCGGACGCCCCGGCTCCCCGGGGCGCCGGCATCGTCCTGCGCGACCTGTCGGTGAGCTGGCCCGGCGCGCACACGCCCGCGCTGCGGGGCGTCTCGCTCGACCTGCCGGAGGGTGCGCGCGTCCTCGTCACCGGCGGCAGCGGCTCCGGGAAGACGACGCTCGCGCACGCTCTGGTGCGCTTCCTCGACCACTCCGGCAGCTACCTCCTGGGCGGGGTCGAGGCGCGGACGCTGCCGCAGGCGGAGGTGCGGAAGCGGGTCGGACTCGTGGAGCAGCAGCCGTACCTCTTCGACGACACGATCCGGCAGAACCTCCTCTTCGCGCGGCCCGAGGCCGATGGCGCCGTGCTCGAGGCGGTGCTCGAGCGGGTCGGGCTCGGGCCCTGGGTCGCTGCACGCGGCGGGCTCGACGCGCGGGTGGGGGAGCGGGGCTCGCTCGTCTCGGGCGGCCAGGCTCAGCGGATCGCCCTCGCACGCGCACTCCTGGCCGATTTCCGCGTCCTGGTGCTGGACGAGCCGACGGCGTCGGTGGACGCTCCCGTGGCCGACGCTCTGCTCGGGGATCTGCTCCGCGCCGCCGAGGGGCGGACGGTGGTCCTGATCGCGCACCGGGTCGATCCCGGGCTGGAGTTCGACACGCGGATCCGGGTGGCGGACGGCACGGCGGCTCAGGAGCACCGGGCCGCCTGAGCAGGCGCCCGGCTCCGCGGGGCGGTCGGTCCGAGCGGCCGTTCAGCCGTGCTTCGTCGGGACCGAGGCCCGCGCCAGGGAGGCCGCGCGCGCCAGGCGGCCGCCCTCCGCCTCCCAGCGGTCGAGGACCGCGTCCGCCCGGGTCCGCGCCGCACCGCGTAGCCCTGCCAGGAGCGGAGCGACGACGTCGCGGGCCAGCGGGTCGCTCAGCTCGTCCACGCGGGAGTCGCGGACGAAGCCCTCGAGCCGGGTGAGGTCGGAGCCGCGCAGCCACTCGGCTCGGGACTGCAGCAGCACGACGGCCGCCAGCCGCGGCTCGAACACCGCCTGCTCCCACAGCTCGGAGGAGAGGGCGGTCACGTCGTCGTGCTCGAGCGAGCGGAACTTCCTCAGCGCGTCGCGGACGGTGCCGCGGACCGCCCCGACCGAGGCGCCCGTCGAGTCGAGCCCTGATCCCAGGCGCTCGCGCACGTCCTGCGCGCGCCAGACGTCGCCCTCGTACTCCAGGGCCGAGCGGATGAAGTCGCCGGGGTCGCTCACCCCTCCATCATGCGTCGCGCGTCAGCCCCTGCTGGCCCAGACGGCCCGTCCGATGCCGTCGTACTCGACGAGGCGGCCGTCGTCCTGCAGCACGAGGCGGTAGGGCGCGACGACGCCGCTCTGGCCGATGCCGAAGGAGATCCTCGGGAACCGCAGCCAGAGGATCCGGGAGTCGGCCACGTCGAGCCGGCCCTCGGAGCTCATCGAGAAGGCGGCGCCGGAGGCGGAGGAGGTGTTCGTCGCCCAGTCCGCGCCGTTCGGCCCGTAGACGACGAAGTTGCCGTCGCGCTGCATCTCGGCCCGCCACTGCCCGCTCGCCGAGGTCAGCCGCGTGCCCGCGACGACGAGGCCGCTCGGGGAGAGCGAGTCGCGCACGACGAGCGCAGCACTGCTCCAGAGGACGCCGGAGTCGTCCGCGATCCGGAGATCGCCCTCGCGGAGGACCATCGTGGCGCCCGGCTCGCCGGACGTGTCCGAGGCCCAGACGGGCGCGCCGTCCGCGGTGTAGACCACGGCGTTCCCGTCGTCCTGCATCCGGAGGACGTTGCCCCGGCCGCGGGTGCCGCTCGCCCAGAGAGCCCCGCCCTGCCCGTAGACGACGAGGTTGCCGTCCGCCTGCATCACCGCCGTGGTGCCTCCCGGGGTGGCGAGCCGGTTCCCCGCGTAGAGGGTGCTGCCGCGGCGGAGGGTGTCGGTGCGCGGCTCGTCGATCCGGCCGCCGATGCTGCTGGCCCACGCGGCCGAGCCGCTGCGGCGGTAGATGACGAGATTGCCGTCGTCCTGCATCCGCAGCTCGCCGCCGGGGTCGGCCACCGTGCCGCTCGCCCAGACCGGGCGCCCGTCCGCGGCGTACACGACGAGGTTGCCGTCGTCCTGCATCCGCAGGCTGTCGCCGCGCCCCTGCGTGCCCGAGGCCCAGGTGGGACGGCCGCCGGCGGCGTAGACCACGGCGTTGCCGTCGGTCTGCATCACGAGGGAGGAGGCGCCGTCGGGGGACACCAGGCGCTCGCCGCGCGCGAGCTGCTCGCCGGCACGGAGGACCGCGGCGGAGGCGACGGCGGAGGACGCCGAGGGCGGGGCCTCGACCGCGGCGGCGGGCAGCGAGCCCAGCAGGAGCGCGCCCGTGGCGGCGAGCGCCGCGAGGGAGGCGGTCAGGGAACGGCCGGAGGGGAGGTGCGTCATCGCAGGGGTCCTGTCGGGGAG
>NZ_PSWH01000073.1:0-502 GCF_002932105.1 Rathayibacter sp. AY1C1
GGACGCTCCAGTGTACGCGGGGCCGGGCGGGAGCGACGGGGTCGGGCGGGAGCTACGGAGTCGGTGTCAGCTCGTCGGCGGTCGGCTCGCCGAGGCCCGAGACCGCGATCGAGGACAGCAGGGAGCCGGCCCAGTCGCTCGGGGTCTCCTGCACCGTGTCGCTCGCGGGCTGCTGCGCCTGCTGGGCGAGCGTCACGTCGTCGAGCACGAGGTAGCTCACCTCGCCGGGCATCACGAAGTACAGCCGCTCGCGGGCCTGCGCGCGGATGAACGCCGGGTCGGACCAGCGGGTGCGCTGCTCGTCGAGGTTCTGCGCCTGGGTCTTGGCCGCGTCGACCGAGCGCTGCAGCTCGGCGATCTCGGCGCGCTGCTCGACGAAGTTCTTGATGCTCGGGGCGAGCACGACCACCGCGAGGATCATGATCCCCATCACCAGCAGCGTGAAGCCGGAGCCGCGGACGCCGGCGATCCACGCGGACGAGGGCGGGGCGGGCGGCTGCTT